>NZ_JBQUZW010000008.1:178347-251118 GCF_056313665.1 Lysobacter sp. DMC104
AGCAGCAGAAGGATCAGCAGCAACAGAACCAGCAGCAGAACCAGCAGCAGCGCGACCAGCAGGGGCGCCCGAAGCCGGGCGAACCGCCGAAGCCGGTCGATCCGGTGCAGTCCGCCGAGCAGCAGGCCGCCGATCGCGCCCAGCGCGAGCGCATGGCGCGCGCGCGGGCGGGCGGCACGACGCCGCAGCCGAACACGCCGCCGAAGGAAACCGCCGAGGCGCGCGAGCGCCGGCTGGCGAACGAGGCATGGCTGCGTCGCGTGCCCGATGACCCGGGCCAACTGCTGCGCGAGAAATTCCGGCTCGAACAGCGGCGCCGCAAGCACGGAGGCGATCGCTGATGGCGCGTGCGCCGCATCACGGGCGTTGGCTCGTGCCGTGGCTGTGCCTGCTGCTGGCCGCGATCGTGCTGCCGGCATGGGCGCAACAGGTGCCGGCGTCGCTGGATCGCCAGCAGATCACGATGGGCGAGAACGTCACCCTCACGATCGACGTCGATTCCTCCAACGCGCGCGGCCTGCCCGATTTCACGCCGCTGATTCACGATTTCCGCATGGTCGGCCAGTCGTCCTCGCAGCAGGTGACGATGAACGGCGGCAGCGTGCAGATGACGCTGCGCCTCCAGCTGGTGCTGTCGCCGACGCACCCGGGCGAAATCGACGTCGGGCCGCTGTCGTTCGGTGGCGCGCGCACGCCGAAGCTGCACCTGACCGTGCTGCCGCCGCCGGTCTCGGCCGACACGCAGGCGCCGCCGCCCACCGGTGACACCCTGCGCGGGCCGGGCAACGGGCCGGTCTTCATCCAGGCGAAGATCGACACCACCGCGCCCTACGTGCAGCAGACCGTCGGCTACACCGTGCGGCTGTACTACGAACTGGGCACGCTGCTGGAAGGACGCCTCGACCAGGATCCGCCCGACGGTGCCAGCCTGCAGAAGATCGGCGACGATCAGGAAACCATCGAGCAGGTCGGCAACACGCAGTACAGCGTGGTCGAGCGGCATTTCCTGCTGATCCCCGAGCGTGCCGGCAAGGTGACGGTGCCGCCGGCGCGGTTCCTCGGCCGCATTTCCGGCGGGCTGGGCGGGGCGTTCGGCGGATTCCTCGGCGGCGACGACATGCGCGTCCGCGGCCCGTCCGCGGAGCTGCAGGTCAAGCCGATCCCGGCCGACGCGCCGCAGCCGTGGCTGCCGCTGGCCGGCCTGCAACTGCGCTACGTCGACAGCCCGCGCAGCGCGCGTGCCGGCGAGACCGCGCTGGTCACGGTGCAGGCCGTGGCCGACGGCGCGGTGCTGGCGCAGGTGCCCGAACTCGTCCTGCGCGTGGACGGCGACGCGCAGGTGTTCCCCGAATCGGCGCAGACCTCGGGGACGTTCGTGAACGGTCGTCCGCAGGCGACGGTGACGCGGCGGTTCGCGCTGCTGCCGACGCGCGAAGGCACGCTGCGCGTGCATGCGCCGCGGATCACATGGTGGGATGCCGCCGCCGGCGTGTCCCGCGTCGCCACGCTGCCGGACCTGGTGCTGCCGGTCGCCGCCGCCGGGCCCGGCGCGCAAGGGCAGGGCGACACGGGCGACGTGGCCGACGACGAGGACGATGGCGCCGACTTCTCGTGGCGCGAGTGGCTGCCCGACAACCTCTGGACGGTCGCCTTGCTGCCGCTGGGCGCGATCTGGCTGGTCTCGCTGGTCGTGGGCCTGCGCTTCTGGTCGCAGCGGCGCCAGGGCGCGAAGACGCCGCCCGGCGCGCGTGCACGGACCGCGACCGTGCTGCCCGATCCGCAGGCGCTGGCGACCGCGCTCGCGCGCGGCGACCGCGGCGCGGTGGAGCGCGTGCTGTGCGCGCTTGCCGGCGTGCGCGACCTCGATGGCGTCCGCGTGCGCCTGGCCGATCCCGCCCAGCGCGAGGCCGTCGCCTCGCTGCAACGTGCGCGCTGGGGGCGCGGCGACGCCGCCGCGGCGATGGCTGCGATGCGCGCCACGTTCGCCCAGGGCCCGCGCTGGTGGCCGCGTCCGCCGCGCGCGCCGCCGTCGGTGCTGCCGCCGCTGTATCCCGAGCGCTGATCCGGAACGCCGAGCAGTAGCGTCGAGCCGTAGCGTCGATCCATGACGCCGGCCGAGTGCGTCGAGCGACGGCCTGCGCTGTGCGCGTGCCGCGGGTTCCGGCCCGTTCGTTCGTCGCCCGCCATGCGGCCGGGGCGCCACGGGGCATGGTGTACCCTCTCGGCTTTCGTCCCAGAGGAGCCGCGCCATGGCCCATGCCGCCATCACCCCGTCGCCCGCGAAACCCGGCGGCATCCCGCTGCACGTCAAGGTGATGATCGGCTTCCTGGTCGGCGTGGCGCTGGGCGTGCTGGCCTACGTGGCGACCAAGGGCGCATGGGCCGGCACGCTGGACGAAGCCACGCTGCAGTCGGTCATCGACAACGCCACCAAGCCCTTCGGCGAGATCTTCCTCAACCTGCTGTTCATGCTGGTGGTGCCGCTGATGTTCTCGGCGCTGGTGCTGGGCGTGGCCGAACTGGGCGACATCGCCAGTCTCGGCCGCCTGGGCTGGAAGACGCTGCTCTACACCGCGGTGGTCACCGGCGCCGCGGTGCTGATCGGCCTGGTGATGGTGAACCTGCTGCAGCCCGGCCTGCACATCACGCGCGAGCTGGTGGACAGCGCGCTGTCGAGCAACCTGCAGAAGGCCGGCGACATCGTCACCAAGGGCGAGGCGCTGAGTTTCCGCGACCTCATCGTCAACATCGTGCCGCACAACATCGTCGGTGCCATGGGCGACGACAGCAAGAAGCTGGGCATCGTGTTCTTCTCGCTGATGATCGGCATCGGCCTGGTGATGAAGCCCACGCCCGGCACGCAGGCGTTCAAGCACGCGCTGCACGGCCTGTTCGAGATCTGCATGCACCTGATCGGCATGTTCGTGAAGCTGGCGCCGTACGCGGTGGCCTGCTTCATGTTCAACCTGTGCGCGAAGCTCGGCTGGGACGTCATCGTCAGCCTGTTCTGGTTCGTGGCGACGGTGCTGATCGCGATCTTCATCCACGGCTTCGTGGTGCTGCCGCTGTGGGTGCGCTTCATGGGCGGGATGTCGCCGCTGGCGTTCTTCCGCGGCGCGCAGGAAGCGATGCTCACCGCGTTCGCCACCGCCTCGTCCACGGCCACGCTGCCGGTGACGCTGCGCGTGGCCGAAGAGAACCTCAAGCTGCCGCGCAAGGTCTCGCGTTTCGTGCTGACCGTCGGTGCGTCGGCCAACCACCACGGCACCGCGCTGTTCGAGGGCATCACCGTGCTGTTCCTGGCGCAGGTCTACGGCGTGCACATGCCGATCGAGCAGCAACTGCTGGTGCTGGCGCTGTGCATCCTCGGCGGCATCGGCACCGCGGGCATCCCGTCGGGTTCGCTGCCGGTGATCGCGATGATCTGCGGCATCGTGGGTGGCATCCCGCCGCAGGGCATCGGCATCATCATCGGCGTGAACACCTTCCTCGACATGTGTCGCACGTCGCTGAACGTCACCGGCGACCTCGCGACCGCGGTCGTGGTCTCGCACCGCAGCGGCGAGCGTGATGCGCCCGGCGGCGCGCTGCCGGACGATCTCGACGAGATCGTGCGCTGAACCACGCCGTCGCCGGATCCGCGACGACTTCGCTTGTGGCCGTCGCCGTGCGGCTGGCAGAATCCACGCGAGTCGCCCGCACCGGGCGATACGCAGACAAGGAGAACGCAAGATGCGCATGATGTTCGCGACGCTGGCGCTGCTGGCCGCCACGCTGTCGGCCGCCGCGGGAACGGCGATGGCCGGCGACCCGCCGTGCAAGACCAACTTCAAGGAAGAGGGCCGCTTCATCACCGGTCGCCGCTTCACCAGCTTCGACACGGTGACCGGCGTCAACGTGTCGACCGCGTTCAAGCGCATCTACGCCGAAGGCACCAAGTCGGGCCTGCGCGTCGTCTCCAGCGACGAGAAGGCCGGCGTGATCTCGTTCGAGCAGCCCGATGGCGGCTCCACGCTCGGCGGCGGCACCGCCAACCTGCCGTGGAACGTCGTCATCGAATCCGCGGGCAAGAAGGAAGTGAAGATCACCGTCACCAAGACCACGCCGGGCGGTTATTCGACCAGCACCAAGTTCCAGATCGAATCGATCTGCGCGGTGATCGACGCGGCGCGCAATCCGTAAGCCGCCCGCGCCTCGCGCCATCACGAAGCCCCGGTCGCGTTCGCGGCCGGGGTTTCGCGTTTGCGGTGGTCAGAACGTCTTCGCGTAGCCGACCATCACGCCGCTGCCGTCGGGCGTGAAGCCGAGGAAGATCGGCCGCTTGCGGTGGTGCGCGTACACGCCGAAGGCGACGCCCACCGCCGCGCCGGCCAGCACGTCGCTCTGCCAGTGGCCATGGGTCTTCACCCGCGCCACGGCGTCGTAGACCGGCAGCAGCGCCAGCGCGTAGACCGCGGGATGGTCCTGGCGGTATTCGAGGATGAAGGGCGTCACCACCGACGCCATCTCGGCCACTTCGCCGCTGGGGAAACTCTGCGCGCCGCCGCCCTGGAAGAAATCGTTCGGGTCGTTCGTCTCGCTGGGGCGGCTGCGCGAGAAGGCATGCTTCAGCACGAGGGTGGTGCCGGCGCTGAGGACCATCGCGTCGAAGGATTGGTCGAACGTGCGCCCCAGGCGGGTATCGCTGTCGGCGAAGACCGCGCCGCCGACGGTGGTCAGGGCCACGCCTGCGGCGAGGCCTGTCTGGACGTTGCGGTTCCAGATCCCGCTGTCGTCGTAGGCCACGCGGTGGTCGATGCCGAGCGGGCCGCCGGCGAGGGCGTTCCCGGCGGACAGGAGCGCAGTGAGGCACAGGCCGCAGAGGCCGGCTGATCGGATCGGACGGAACGTGTGCATGCGGCTCTCCCCCGGGGTCCGGAACCCGCAGCCTCCGCCCGCCGGATTAGGGCTGCATGAAGGTCGGTGGCCGGATCGGGCCGGGTGGCCGTCCGGGACAACGGGCCGGGCGGGTGTGAGAATGGGGCGCGCAGTCCGCCGGGCGCCACGACATCCACACAACGGAAGCAAGGGGAGACAGGGAATGCCGACCAGAGAACAGAACCAGGCTGCACTGGACCAGATGGGCGCGAACTTCCTCGCCGATGTCGACGCGACGCGGGACGTGGACGGCCTGCCGCCGTTGACGGAAGGGGCGAAGACCGTGTTCCGGGACCTCCTCAACGACCCGAGCGGTCCGCACGAGGACCTGCTTTCGGCGATCGACGAAGGCAACCTGCAGATGATGATGACGCCGATCGGCCCGGGGCAGGGCATGTACTCGGCGCCTTCGAGGGCCTTGTGCATCGATCCGGAAGCGCTGGAACAGGCCGCCGCCGATCCGCGCATCGGCTACAACCTCAATTTCACCTTGTCGCACGAATGCCGGCATGCGCGCGACGGCGCCGGGATCTCGACGCTGATGTCGGATTTCAGTCATGCCGCGATGGCCAAGGCGCAGGAACCGGGATTGCCGCACGACTACACCGACCTGGTGCGCGATTACCTGCAGCGCGATCGCGCGTTCGAGCAGCGCGCCGAAACGGCCGGCTTCAACGCCCACGTCTCGAAGGTGATCGCGGAAGTCGGCCCGCACGCGACCCAGACCGACGTCTACGAGAAATCGCCCAAGGACATGGCGCCGTACATGGACCTCGTGGCGCGGGGCGGGCTGCTGTCGCGGGACACCTACGCCTACAAGCCGGAGTTCGTGACCCAGGCCGACGGCCTGCACCTGGATGCCGCGCATCCGAACACGCTGGCCGCGATGGGGACGCATTTCTACGATGCGCAGCAGTACGACTGGCGACAGGGCCTGAAGGCCACGCTGGACATCATCAACAACATCGAACAGAACCCGGCCGCGACCCGGGACCCGCAGCAGCCGCCGCGGATCGATCTGGCCGCGCTGGGGCTGGGCGCGCCGCCGGATGCCCACTGCCGCGGCTTCATGCAGCGCGTGGTCGACGGCAGCCTGCCGCCGCCGACGGCGCCGGGCCACCCGGACCACGCCTACTTCACGTTCCTGCAAGGGCAGTTCCCCGGCGCCAGCGACCAGACCGTCGCGCAGGCGATGCTGCAGGCCAAGCAGGCCGGGCTGCAGGATGCCTCCCACATCGATGCCGCGCGCACCGCGGCCGGACCGGACGGCCGGTTGTGGGTGACCGGCACCAACGACCACAGCTTCGCGGTGGTGCCCGGCAACGAGCCGCCCATGGCCCGGATCACGCAAGACCTCAGCACCCAGGCCCTCGAGCAGGCGGATGCCCGCGCGCAGCAGGCCCAGCAGCAGCGCCAGACCTGCGTGATCCTGTAGCGCCGCGAGCCGGCCCGCCCCCGCGGGCCGGCCCGGCCGCCGTGCAGGGGCGGACCGGTTCCGGGCCGGCGTCCGTGGATTCCGCGGCCCCCGGGATGGGACAATGGGCGGCCCGCAGTCCGCCGGGCGCCGCCGACCTCCCACGCCCCATGACGACGCCCAGCCGCCGCACGCTCGCCAACGCCCTCCGTTTCCTCGCCATCGACGCCGTCCAGGCCGCCAACTCCGGACATCCGGGCATGCCCATGGGCATGGCCGACATCGCCGAAGTGCTGTGGAACGACTACCTCAAGCACAACCCGGCCAACCCGGGCTGGGCCGACCGCGACCGCTTCGTGCTGTCGAACGGCCACGGCTCGATGCTGCAGTACGGCCTGCTCCACCTCGCCGGCTACGACCTGTCGATCGACGAGCTGAAGCGGTTCCGCCAGCTGGGCTCGAAGACCCCGGGCCACCCGGAGAACTTCGTCACCGGCGGCATCGAAACCACCACCGGCCCGCTGGGGCAGGGCATCGCGAATGCCGTGGGCTTCGCGCTGGCCGAGAAGCTGCTGGCGCAGCGCTTCAACCGCGACGGCCACGCCGTCGTCGACCACCGCACCTGGGTGTTCCTCGGCGACGGCTGCCTGATGGAAGGCATCTCGCACGAGGCCTGCTCGCTCGCCGGCACGTGGAAGCTCAACAAGCTGGTCGCGTTCTGGGACGACAACAGCATCTCGATCGACGGCCAGGTGCAGGGCTGGTTCACCGACGACACGCCGGCGCGCTTCGAGGCCTACGGCTGGCAGGTGATCCGCGGCGTGAACGGCCACGATCCCGACGAGATCCGCACCGCGATCGACACCGCGCTGAAGTCCGAGGACCGTCCGGTGCTGATCTGCTGCCGCACCACGATCGGCTTCGGCTCGCCCGCGAAGGCCGGCAAGGAGTCCTCGCACGGCGCGCCGCTGGGCAAGGACGAAGTGGCCGCGACCCGCGCCGCGCTGGGCTGGGAGCACGGCCCGTTCGAAGTCCCCGCCGACGTCGCCGCCGCGTGGGACGCGCGCAGCAAGGGCCACGCTGCGGAAACGCGCTGGACCCACGTGTGGGAGTCCTATGCGGCGCAGTATCCGGACCTCGCCGCCGAGTTCGAGCGCCGCCTGCGCGGCGACCTACCGGCGGAGTTCGCCGCGCATGCCGACGGCTACATCGCGAAGCTGCAGGCCGAAGGCCCGGTGGTCGCCTCGCGCAAGGCCTCGCAGATGGCGATCGAGACCTTCGCGCCGCAGCTGCCGGAACTGGTCGGCGGCTCCGCCGACCTCGCGCATTCCAACCTGACCCTGTGGAAGGGCAGCAAGAGCGTTGCCGGCAGCGATCCCGACGCCAACTACGTCTACTACGGCGTGCGCGAGTTCGCGATGACCGCGATCTCGAACGGCCTCGCGCTGCACGGCGGCTTCGTGCCGTACGACGCGACATTCCTCGTCTTCAGCGACTACGCGCGCAACGCCGTGCGCATGAGCGCGCTGATGGGCGCGCGCGCGATCCACGTCTACACCCACGACTCGATCGGCCTCGGCGAGGATGGCCCGACCCACCAGCCGGTCGAGCATCTCGCCTCGCTGCGCTACATCCCCGACAACGACGTGTGGCGTCCGTGCGACGCGGTGGAATCGGCGGTGGCGTGGCGCGCGGCGATCGAACGCCGCGACGGCCCCAGCTGCCTCGTGTTCTCGCGCCAGAACCTGCCGCATCAGGCGCGCGACGCCGCGCAGGTCGCGGCGATCGCCCGCGGCGGCTACGTGCTGAAGGATTCGGTCGGTGCGCCGACGCTGATCCTGATCGCCACCGGTTCGGAAGTCGGCCTCGCGATGCAGGCCGCCGCGCAGCTCGGCGACGGCGTGCGCGTGGTGTCGATGCCCTCGACCGACGTGTTCGACCGCCAGGATGCGGCGTACCGCGAAGCGGTGCTGCCGAAGGCCTGCCGCAAGCGCATCGCGATCGAAGCGGCGACCCGCGATTTCTGGATCAAGTACGTCGGCCTCGACGGCGCGGTGATCGGCATGGACGGCTATGGCGCCTCGGCCCCGGCCGAGCAGCTGTACCCGCATTTCGGCATCACCGTCGACGCGGTGGTCGCGGCGGCGAACGGGCTGGATTGATCCGTCGACCCGCCGGCATGGCGATGCACGCACGACGTGTCGTGCTCGCCTTCCGCCGCCTCGCCCTCGGCGGCGCGGCGGCGATCGTGCTCGCTGCCGGGGCGCCGGCTGCCGCCGCGCCCAACTGCGTGGCGCTGGAACATGCCGACGGCCGGCCGCTGCCGGTGCCGTCGGTCTGCGTCGCGCGCTTCGGCGTCGCACCGCCGGCCGACGACAGCGCCGCGGCGCGGCGCAAGGCCGCCGATGCCTTGTTCGCGGCCGCGAAGCGATCCGACGACGCCGGCCGCTTCGACGAGGCCGAGTCCGCCATCGACTGCGCCGACGCGGTGCTCGGGCCCGCGGCCGACGCGCTCGCCCGCGAGGAGCTGCTGCGCCAGCGCGGCGTGCTGGACTACCACCGCGAACGCATCCCGCAGGCGCTGTCGCGCTTCGAGTGCGGGTTGCAGCGGTCCACCGCGCGCGAGGACCGCACCGCGATCGCGCGTGACCTCAAGAACGTGGGCAGCGCACTGCGCCGCCTCGGCGACTACCACGGCGCGCTGGCGGCGCTGACCCGCAGCCTGGAGATGCAGCGCGCGGCCGGCGGCGTCCAGCCCGCGGTGCTCAACAATCTCGGCGACGTCTATCGCGCCCTCGACGAGCGCGACAAGGCGGAGGGTTACTACCGCGAAGCGCTGGCGGTGTCGGAAAGGCGCGGCGATGCGAAGACGGCCGCGCACGTGCGCGAGACGCTGGCCGAACTCGCGCTGGACCACGGCGATGCGCGCGCCGCGCGGCCGCTTCTGGAAGCCGCGCTGCGCGCGTACCGCGAGGCCGGCAAGCGCACCTTCATGCTGCGGGTCTACGCCGGCCTGATCCGCACCGCACTGCTGGAGGGCGACACCACGGCCGCGCAGCGCTTCGTCGCGGATGCGCTCGCCGTGGCCGATGCCCACCACCTGCCGCTGCCGGCCGACCTGCAACGCGAGGCCGCCCGCGTCGACCGCGTGTTGGGTCGCCTCGATGCGGCCGATGCGCGGTTGCGGCAGGCGCTGGCGGCACTGCCCGAGCGCGATGCCGATCGCGCCTCGCTGCTGGAGGCGCTGGCGGAAACCCGGGAGGCGCAGGGACGCCACGACGCCGCGTTCGTCACCCTGCGCGAGGCGCATGCGCAGGCCGAACGCCTGGCGCAGGCGCGGCAGGACCAGCAACTGGGCTGGCTGCGCGCGCGGTTCGAGACCGCCGAGCGCGATCGCACCATCGCCGCGCTGGAAGGCGAGAACCGCCTGCGTCGCGCCGAGCTGCGCCAGCGCACGCTGCTGCTGTGGCTGACGGTGGCGGTCGCGGCCTGCGTCGCGCTGCTGATCTGGACCGGGCTGCAGCGCCGCCGCCAGCACGAGCGCCTGCTCGCGGCGACGCGGCAGGTGCGGCACGAAGAGGAACTGGCGCGCTACCGGCGCGAGGCCGAGGCGCTGGCCGAGGATCGCAGCCTGCTGCAGGCGCTGCTGGACAGCCGCGGCGATGCGGTCTGCCTGCTCGACGCCGACGGCCACCTGCTGGCGGCCAATCGTGCGGCCTGCGAGTTGCTCGGGATCGATGCCGCGCGCCCGGCCGGACCGGTGCTCGCGGACTTGCTCGCCGCGGAGGATCGCGCGCCGCTCGCCGAGGCGCTGGAACGGATGGAGGACGCCACCGCGCAGGCGTTGCCGGTCGCAGCGGCCGACGGCCGGCGCCTGCAGGCGCGGCTGTCGCCGTGGGAACGCGGCGACGGCCTGGTGGTGCTGGTGCTGGCCGCGCAAGGCGGGCCGCCCGAAGTGTCCACCGTGCCCGAAGCCCCGGCGGCGACCGACCCGGCCACCGCGCCGGAGACCGGCGATGCGCCGCCTGCCGACGCCGGGTCCGAGGACCTCCGCGGCGACTTCCGCCGGGCGCTGGTCGAGCTGATGCTGGCCGCGGTCGACACCTGGGAGCGCAGCACCGGCACGTCGCGGCTGGAACTGGCGGAGAAGAGCCGCCTGTGGCGCGTCACCATCGACGACGGTCGCCTGCGTACCCGCGCGATGGAGCGCTACCTGTCGCTGTCGAAACTGCCGCGCAACCCGCGCTGGCGCGACGTGCTGCGCACGGCCTACCACGTGCTGGGGCAATGCGCGCTGGAACCCGAGGCCCGCGCCGCCCTCCAGGCCCGGGTCGACGCGGTGCTGGCCTACACCCGCCGCGACGCGCTGGTCTGAGCGGCCGCGGGCGGCGTCCCGTGCCTCACGAGTCCGGATCGTTCGACGCCCCCGGCTGCGTCGTGGGGACGCAGACCACGCACACGCCCTTGAGGCCGTCCTTGAAGCGATAGTCCCGGTGGTGCTCGTCGATGCCGTCGCCGTCCAGATCCTCGTTGTGGTTGAACGCGTCCGGCGACACGACGTGCGGCGTCGCGACCAGACCGCTGCCGTTGCGGAGCTGCTGGCCGATGCAGGTCTCGGTGGCCGCCTGGTTGGCCCAGAACCACTCGTCGACGATGCCGCAGGACTTGGGCGTGTTGCAGGTGCTGCCCAGGACCATGTCGTCGTCGGCGTGCTCGGCGCGATAGGTGATGAGGGTCGATGTCGATAGATCGAAGGTCGACACCGCCTGTTGCTGGTAGCCCGCGGGGCACCAGTTGACGGGCCGGGTGTCGTGGGCGAACGCCGGCGCGGCGGCCAGCAGGCAGAGGCTGAAGGGCAGGAGCGCGACGTTCCGCATGGGCAGGCTTCGGATGGGGACACAGCCGACAGTCTAGGGATGCCGCTGCCCGCCGGGCCATGCGCATGCGGGAACAAATCGGGCCAAGGTGCGCACAAGTCGTTGAATTCCCGTTCTGCGGCATGGCCGACGTCGTCCGTGCGGCCCGTCGGCACCTCGCCGCAGGCCCGCCCGGCGGGGTGGTGCGAAGTGTCGTTCGGTCCCGGATCGTCCCGGCATGTCCCGGTTTCGTACTGGCCGCACGGCGGGGCGCTGCCTAGCGTGATCGCACCCCGTCATCCGGCGGGGACGATCCTCGCTCCCGGGAGAAGCACCGCATGAAACTGACCCAGACCCTTTCGCTCGGCCTGCTGTTGGCCCTCGCAGCCGCCGGCCACGCCCGTGCCGAAGCGCCGCTGCAAGGCGTGTTCGTCTACTACGGCGGCGCCGAGTTCGCCGGCAGTTCGGCGGGGCTGACCGTCGGTCCCTACGCCAGCGCCTTCGACTGCCAGACCGCGTTGAACGCCGCGATCGACAACGCCGTGAACCAGGGCTACCAGATCGAGAGCGTCTCGCCGTGCATCGGCCACTGGGCCTTCAGCGGCGGCGGCGTGCCGGAAATGGAAGCCGCGCCGTACACCCTCGCCGTGCTGGCGGACTCGCCCGGCGAATCCGGCGGCATCGCCCACGTCCTGCTGGACGAAGTGGCCGCGACCCGCAAGACGTTCCGCATCGACGAGTACGAAGCGACGCTGCAGGCCATCTCGCAGGCGGCGATCACCGACCCGCTGCGCAAGAAGGACCGCTGATCCGCCCCGTCGCACGGACGCGGCAGCCCCGCGATGCCGCCCGGCTTCCCGTCCGGGCGGCCCGCGTTCGACCGATCCCCATCCGATCCCTTCCGTTCCGGAGCTTCCATGAAGTCCCTGCTGTCCACCTTCGCGCTCGCCCTGCTCATCGCCGCCGCCACCCCGGTGTCCGCCGCCCAGATCGGCGGCATGACCCCCGTCGGTCCCACGCCCTACGTGCCCGGCGTGTGGCGCGCCAAGGTCCGCTACGTCAATCCGGTCAAGCAGCCCAACGGCACCGTCTCGACCTACAGCTACATCGACATCACCGCCGATACCCAGGCGTACTGCGAGAACCAA
Organism: Lysobacter sp. DMC104; assembly: GCF_056313665.1. NCBI lineage: Bacteria > Pseudomonadati > Pseudomonadota > Gammaproteobacteria > Lysobacterales > Lysobacteraceae > Lysobacter > Lysobacter sp. DMC104. The sequence goes on from NZ_JBQUZW010000008.1 coordinate 190,683, forward strand.
CTGTCCACCCTGGCCAACAGCCCCGGCGTGTCGGTCGTGACCTTCTGCTGGTTCGACGCGTACTACGACTGATCCGGTCCGCGTTGCGCGACGGTCGGCCGCCACGCTGCGGCCGGCCGTCGCCCTTTCCGCCACAGGTGAATCCATGACCATGACGTTTCCCCGCCCCGTGTCCTCCGCGTTGTTCGCCGGCCTGCTGCTGGCCGTCGCCGGCGGCGTGTCCGCCGCCGCCGATCCCTGGGTGGCGGTGCTCGACTACGACGACGGCGTCGAGGCCTACACCGTCCGCATCGTCGCCGCCACGGAAGACGACTGCATCGCCCGCGCGTCGATGTACCGCGGCGCGGAGGTGATCTCGCCCTGCCAGCCGACGCCGTCGGCGATCACCGATCCCAAGGAAGACAAGCGCACGTCGAAGACGCCGCGCCCCAAGCAGCCCAAGCTCTACGACGACATGTGAGCTGCGGTCGAACCCGTCCGACACGAGACCTCCCGACGCGGCCCGCCTGCCGCATCGGGGACGACAACACTCCGGAGACCCTTGCCATGCCCCTGTTCCGCCACGTCCTGTCCGCAGCCTGCGGCTGCACGCTGTTCCTGACGACCGCCGCCGCGCTCGCCGCTGATTGGACCGCCGTCCTGTCGGTCGACGACGGCACCGGACCGCAGAGCGTCCGCATCGTCGCCGCCACGGAAGACGAGTGCTACGCCCAGGTGTCGCTGCATCGCGGTGCCGAGGTGATCGAACCCTGCCAGCCCACGGCCTCCGCTATCACCGATCCGAACGATGCGAACCGCACGTCGAAGACGCCCAGGCCGGTCACCGAGCCGAGGGATGCCGGGCGCGTGCTTGGGGATGTCGGGCATACCGGCGGCGGCTGAACACGCTCCAGGGTCCGGCCCGTTCCGTGATCTCGCCCCGGCGACGGGGCGTTTTGTCTCCCTCCCGGCGACAGAGAATCCGGAGAGGTTTTCTCGCAATCCATTCGGAAACACAGATGCTCAACGATACGAAACGCAACACACGAAAGACCGTCGTCGCAATCGCGGCGACGCTGGCCCTGGCCAGCGCGAGCGCGGCCGCTTATGCCGCCTGCAACACGTACCTGGCCGGAAAGTGCAAGACGAAATACGTCAACTGCCTGAAAATCAACGGCGTGGATTGCGAACAAAAATACATCGCCTGCATGGAAGCGGCCGGCTGCTCGTCCATGTTGTGACGCGACGGTCGGCATGTCGGATGCGACGGGTGCCGTGGATCGCTTCTTCGAGGCATCCCTCGCAGCCGGCTCTTCCCGCGATGCGTGGCCTTCCTTCGGCCGGGCATCGCGGGTGATAGATTGACCCCGGACCGGTGCGGGGCACCGGCAAGGGGAGAGGGGCGTTGCGAGGGACACGCACGCGGACGCGATGGAACGGCCTGTTGCCGGCGACCGCGCTGGCCTGCGTCGTGGCCACCGCCGATGCCGCGTCGATCCCGGCCTGCGCGGCGATCGACATCCACTCGCTGCCTTCGCCGGCGACCTGCCAGCGCCTGTTCACGTCGGTCGATCCCGAAGCGCTGTACGTGATCGCGGATGCACAGCTCAAGGCAGGCGAGCTGGAACCGGCCCGCACCGCGCTGGACTGCGCCGCGACGCGGCTCGCCTCCAACCCCGATGCCGCGGCGCGCTACGAATGGGTGCGCCGCCTCGGCGTGCTCGCCTATCGCGACGAGAAGATCGACGTGGCGCTCGGGCATTTCCGCTGCGCGCTGTCGATCGCCGAAACGCGCAACGATCGCGCGGCCATCACCAAGCAGCTCAAGAACGTCGGCAGCGCGCTGCGCCGCGACGGCAAGCTCTACGACGCGCTGCGCACGCTCGAACGCGGCCTCGCCATCGCGCGTGCCGACCGCAGCGACGAGGTCGGAGGCCTGCTGGCCAACATCGCCGACGTGTACCGCGACCTCGACGATATCGCACAGGCCGAGGCCTACACGCGCCAGGCGATGGCCGCGTTCCATCGCAGCGGCAACGAGGCCGAAGCCGCGCACATGCGGCACGGGCTGGGCAAGTTGGCGCTGGACGCCCACGACACGAACACCGCCATCGCCGAATTCAAGCTCGCGCTGACCGCGCTGACCGCGCTGGAGGCGCAAGGCAACGTGCCGTACCAACTGCGCGTGCATGCCGACCTCGCAGCGGCCGCGTTGGCCGAAGGCAATGTCGAGCGTGCAGGCCGCCACGTCGACGCCGGGCTGGCGCTGGCCGCCAGGCACGGGTTGCAGGTGCCGTCCGAACTGCAGCTCGCGGCGGCGCGCGTCGACCGGATCCACGGAGAGATGGTGAGCGCCGGTAACCGCCTGACCGCGGCCCTGCAGGACAGTCCGGCCAGTCCCGGCGAACGCGCGGCACTCCTGGACGAACAGGCGGTCCTGCTGAAGCAGGAAGGAAAGTACCGCGACGCGCTGGACAGGCTGGATGAGGCCCGCGAGGCGGAGCGGGAAAAATTGCGCGCCGCGAGCGATCGCCGGCTGGATTTCCTGCGCACGCGTTTCGAGGTCTCCGAGCGCGAGCGTGTGATTTCCGAGCGCGGACGCACCATCGCCGTACTGCGCCAGCGCACGCTGGTGCTGTGGCTCATCGCGGTGTCCGCGCTGGCCGCACTGTTCGCGGTGTCGATCGTGTTCCTGCGCCGCCAGCAGCGTGCGCGCCTGGTCGAGGCCGCGAACCGCGCGCGCTACGAGGAAATGCTGGCGCGCTACCGGCGCGAGGCCGACGCGCTGGGCAGCGATCGCGACCTGCTGCAGGGCCTGCTGGACAGTCGCGGCGACGCGCTGTGCCTGCTCGACGCCGACGGCACCGTGCTCGCGGCCAATCGCGCCGCCTGCCCGCTGCTGGGCGCCGCGCGCGATGGCCTGACCGGCCGCCCGCTCTCCGACCGGTTGTCCGCCGAGGATGCCGCGGCGCTGGCGACGGCGCTGGAACGCATGGAGGACAGCGCGTCGCAGACGTTGGCCTTCGCCGCGGGCGATGCGCGTCCCGCGCTGCATGTCGAGTTGTCGCCGTGGGAACAGGGCGACGGCCTCGTGGTGATGCGGCTTGCGACGCCCGCGGAAGCCTCCGCGGCAGAGGCCGGCACGATGCCGTCACCCGTGGCGGCGGACGCCGAACCGGTCCTCGACGAAGACGCGGCGCGCGCCGCCTTCCGCCTCGCGCTGGTGGAACTGATGCTGGCGGTGGTCGAGGCCTGGGAACGCAGCACCGGCCGGAACCGCATCGAACTGGCCGAACGCAGCCGCATCTGGCGCATCAACATCGACGACGGCCGCTTGCGCGCGCGGGCGATGGAGCGCTACCTCAGCCTGTCGCGTCTGCCGCAGAACCCGCGCTGGCGCGACGTGCTGCGGCTGGCCTATTACGTGCTGGGCGAATGCCGGCTGGACACCGCCGAGCGCGACGATCTGCAACGCCGGGTGGACGGCGTGCTCGCCTACACCCGGCGCAGCGCGTTGGTGTGATCGCGCGCGGCGTGGTCAGCGGGGCGATGTCGGTGCCGGTTCGACGACCTGCACGTTCCGCGGTGTCGCCTTCGACGACTTGAGGGGCGCCATCTCCGGCGGCGCGCAGACGTAGCAGGTGCCGGTCAGCCCCGCGCCGTAATCCCTGTACTGCTCATGGTGATCGGCCGCGTTGAACGTGGCCGGTGAGGTCACTTCGAAATACGCCTGCCCGTTCCCCATGTCCGGTGCGTTGCAGTACGAGTAGGCATCGACGGCGGCGTACAGCCAGACATCGACGACGCCGCAGGTGGCGTTGGGGCGAGGAGGCACCGAGTGCGTCGTGGTATTGGCCGACACCCGGGCCAACGCGGTCGACTGCGCGCGGACGCTGGGGTGCAGCAGCGCACCGATCGCTTCGGTCAGCGTCGCGCGGCGTTGCGGGCCGGCGCGCCGGGCACCCACCGGTTGCGGCGGGCGGGGATGTTCGTCCTGGAACGTCTGCAGATCGGCGGCACTGAACTGGAAGCTGCCGATGGTGATGCGCCGCGCCCCGGCCACCTTGCAGGCGCTCGGCTCGACGGGCGAATCGGCCAGCGCCGGGAAGGCGGCCGGCAGGCCCAGTGCACACAGCAGAAGCAGTCGGAACACGGTGGTCATGGCAGCCACTCCTTGAGGTCGGGTCGGGCCAGTCTCGGGAAGACGATCGCCGCCGGCCAGCGGAACGCCGGGCAGAAGCCGGGAACAAAACCGGCAACCCCTTGATTCGTATCGATGCGGGCCGTGGTGACGGCGATTTGTTCCCGGCTTCGTCCTTACCCGGCGGCGGGCCGCTGCCTACGGTGATCCGACCGGATCGCACCGCGTCCTGCCTCCCGCACAACGGCGCTCCGGCCCGTCCATCGCCGCGTCCGCGGCCTCGCCAGGAGCCTCGCCATGTCGTCGTCTTCCCCGCTGTTTCCCGTCTTCGCCTCACGTCGCGCCGTTTTCGCCGCCGCGCTCGCCGTCGTCGCCGGCCTGTCGTCCACCGCCGCGCCGTCGGCCCGTGCGCAGGACCGGGTGGTCGGTCCGCCGCGCGGCAACCTGCCCATCGCCGTCGTCCCCGAGCGGATGCCGACGCTGGGCTGCTGCCACTGCCTCGGCGGCGAGAACAAGCTCGACCTGGGCACCATTCCCGGCAATCCCTGGCGGGTCAACGGACAGCCGGCCGTGGCGGTGCCGGCGCCGAACGCGGCCTGGGCGCCGGCCCCGAACGGCACCCGCTGGATTTCCGTCAACGCCGCGGCCGCCGGCGACACGAACGCGACCTACCACTACACGCTGCAGTTCCGCGTCCCGAAATGCACGATCCCGCAGAGCATCGTGCTGAAGGGGCTCGCGGCGGCCGGCGACAATTTCATCAAGGTCTCCCTCACCGGTCCGGTCGGCGCGGGGCCGGTGCAATGCACCAATACCGGTGGCTATTGCTTCACCACCGGCAACCAGCTCGTCAACTTCGCGACCTGGCCGGTCACGGTGGTGCCCGGGGTCTACACCCTGAACGTCGACGTCAACAATCTCGGTGGTCCCACCGGCATGTTCCTCAGCGCCGTGCTCGAAGGCCGCTGCACGAAGGAGCCGGTGAAGCCGGAGAAGGGTGCGCAGGAACCGTGAGTGCGCTGCGGCAGGGGCTTCAGCCCGTCCGCCGCAGCCCCAGCAGCACCAGCTTCGCGGACACCTTGTCCGCGAAGCCGGCTGGCGCGTCGTAGCCCATGCGCGCCAGCGCTTCGCGTTCGGCGTCGTTCTCGGCGGCACCGGCCATCAGCGCCTTCGTGATCGTCGCCAGCTTCGCGCCGCGGGTCGCGGTGTTGGCTTTCAGCCACAGCAACGCCTTCGCCAGACGCTGTTCGACCGGCGTGAAATCGCTGCCCAGCGGATAGTCGGGCAGGGTGCCGTCGGCGCGGAACGGCGCCAGCGCCGCGCTGAGGCGTTCGGGTGTGTTGCGGCCCGGCATGCGCAGGCGCAGCAGCGATTCGCCGAGCTTGCCGGCCGCGTTCGCCTTCGACAGCAAGTCGTGCTGGAAGCGGCTGTCGGCCACCGCCGCCATCGTCGCGATGCAATCCTCGTCGCAGGCGCCGCGCAGGTCGGCGATGCCGTATTCGGTGACGTACACGTCGCGCAGGTGGCGCGGGATCGTGGTGTGGCCGTAGTTCGAGACCACGCTGGAGATCGCCGGCATGCCCGGTTCCTCGCGCAGCGCGCGCAGCATCAGCACCGAGCGCGCGTCGTGCAGCGCGTGCGCCATCGCCACGAAGTTGTACTGCCCGCCCACGCCGGACACCACGCGGCCGTCGGCCAGGCCATCCGACACCGCAGCGCCCAGTACCGTCGCCATCATGCAGGTGTTGAAGAAGCGCGCCTCGCGGCGCTGCACGCGCTCCAGCGATTCGCGGCCGCCGTAGAGTTCGTTGACTTCGCCGACGCGGCGCATGCCGATGCCGCTGCGCGCGTCGTCGCCCAGCGTGCGCAGCCAGTCGTAGAACTCGTGCGAACCGAGGTAGAACGCGCCGTGCAGGAATTCGCCTTCGCGCGCGACGCGTGCGTGGTCGGCCTCGCTGGCGCTGCCGTCGGCGATGCGCCGCATCAGCGCTTCGTCGTCGACCACGCGACGGCGCAGCACGCCGGCCTGCACCAGCGCGCGGAAGCCTTCGTTGATCATCTCGCTGCAACCGTACAGGCCGATCTCGAACGGCCCCAGCCCGCCGCTGGCGACCACCGCCGGATGGCGTTCGATCTCCGGATCCAGCGCCTGCAGCACGCGGCGGTACGCGGCGTTGTCCGTGTGGCGCAGCACCAGCGCGTGGCACAGCGCGTCGGCCAGCGCGCCGATGCCGATCTGCAGCGTGCCGCCATCGCGCACCAGCGCGCTGGCGTAAAAGCCGATCGCGAATTCGGCGTCGGCCACCGGCTGGCGCGGCAGCGCGAACAGCTTCGGATGCGGCCCCGGCGGCGTCACCACCACGTCGAAGAAATCCGCGTCCACCGCGGCGCCGCTCTCGATCCACGGCAGCTCCGGATCGACCTCGGCGATCAGCAGCGGCCGCGCGCCGCCGCGCGCGGCGATGGCGTCCAGCACGTCGAAGGTGAGGTCGGTGTTCGACGACAGCGACAGCCGCGTGCCGTCGGCGTTCGCCGCGACCTTCTGCACGATGCAGTTCACGCCGCGCTCGGCGACGGTGCGCGCGACGTGGGTGTAGTTGAGGCTGGCGTAGCGGCGCTGCGCGTGGCGCGAGCGCAGCAGCGCGCCGGACTGCATGTAGAACTCCTCGATCTCCACGTGCGCCGGCAGTGCGTCGCGCTTCTCCGCCTGCACGTAGGCCAGGCGCGGGAAGTCGTCGCCGAAGTGGCGCGACAGGAACGGGGCGAGGAAGCGGCGTTGCAGGTCGCTGGTCGCCGTCGGCGTGTCCAGCGACAGCGCGGTGTAGAGATGGAACGGACGCGACGGCTCGCGCTCGATCCGCGCGTACAGCGCGTTGAGCAGGCGGTGCGGCTTGCCGATGCCCAGCGGCGCGGCGATGTGCAGCGGGCCGTCGAGGGTGGCGAGGAGGGTCTCGACGGCATCGTCGAGCGAGGTGAGGCGATGCGGGCGGGTCGGTTCGGTCATGCGCGCATGATCGCGGAGTTTGGCCGCGGGCGTCTTGTTCCGGCGCAATTCGGTGGCGCGTCCGGGCCGGGCAGGGCGGGGAGGGTCACGCATCTCCGGTGCCTCGTGGCGTCATCGAAGGCATATGCGCATCGAACCCATCCCCACCCAAACCCTCCCCTTGAAGGGGAGGGCTTCAAAGCACAACGGCCTTCTCCTGCCGCACCAAGGCACTTCAAGGCGCCCGGCATTTCTCCCTCCCCTTCAAGGGGAGGGCCGGGGTGGGGATGGAGTCGGCTCAGCTCCGCAAAGGGCCACGCCTCGAAGCCGGGTCGATCCGGCACTTGACATGATCGTTTACGGATGTAATCTGAATTTCGATTACGAGCGTAAACGAGTGCCGCGCACATGCAGATCAGCGAAGCCGAATCGGTGGTGATGGACGTCCTCTGGCAGCGCAGCCCGCTGGCCGCGGAAGAGGTGGTGGCCGCGCTCGCCTCGCGCCAGGACTGGCAGGAAGCGACGGTGAAGACGCTGCTCAACCGCTTGCTCAACAAGGGCGCGATCGAAGCCGACAAGGACGGCCGCCGCTACCTCTACCGCCCGCTGCTGCGGCGCGAGGACTGGGTGCTCGACGAAAGCGAGAGCCTGCTGGCGCGGCTGTTCGACGGTCGCGTCGCGCCGCTGGTGGCGCACTTCAGCCGGCATCGCAAGCTCAGCGCGGACGACGTGGCCGAACTGCGCCGGCTGGTGGCGTCGCTCGATGCGGACGACGGCGCCGACGACGACACCGCCACGGAGACGCGCGATGGACATCCCTGAGCTGGGCACGCCCGATCTGCTGGCGCTGCTGTGGCGCATGTCGCTGGTCGCGACCCTCGCGCTGGCCGCGCTGCTGGTGCTGCCGCGCTGGCTGCGCGCGCGCTTCGGCGCCGATGTCGGCTATGCCGCGTGGTGGCTGCTGCCGGTGTCGCTGGTCGCGCTGGCGCTGCCCGCACGCACGGTGCTGCCGACGCTGCCGACGACGCCCGCGCCCGCATTGCACACGCTCGTGCAGCCGGTACTGGCGGCGCCCGCGCAGGCCGCGGATCACTCGGCGTGGTGGTTGCTCGCCTGGCTGGCCGGCGCGCTGCTGACGGCGATGTGGCTGTGGCGCGCGCAGCGCCGGTTCGAGCGCGGTCTCGGCGCGCTGGCGCTCTGCGACGACGGCCTGTGGCGCGCGCAGGCGAATGCGGGCCTGCCGGCGCTGGTCGGCGCGCTGCGTCCGCGCATCGTGCTGCCCGACGATTTCGAGCATCGTTACGACGCCCACGAACGCGGACTGATGCTCGCGCACGAACGCCTGCACCGGCGGCGCGGCGACCATCTCGCCAACCTCGCCGCGGCCGCGTTCCGCTGCCTGTTCTGGTTCCACCCGCTGCTGCCGCTGGCCGCGGCCCGATTCCGCCACGACCAGGAGCTGGCCTGCGACAGCGCCGTGGTCGCGGCCCATCCCGATTCGCGACGCGCGTACGGCGAAGCGATGCTCAAGACCCTCATGGCCGACCGGCAGGCGCCGCTGGGCTGTCACTGGGGCGTCTCACATCCCCTGAAGGAGAGAGTCATGCATCTCGTCACCCCCCCGCCGCGCCCCCGGGTCCGGCGATTCGGCGCCGCGCTGGTCGCGACGCTGCTGTTCGGCGCCGGCTTCGCGGTCTGGTCGGCGCAGCCCGCGCGTGCCGTGTCCGGCATCACCGGCCAGGGCCGCGACTACCACATCGCGATGGAGCTCAAGACCGACGGCCTGCCGCCCGCGCATCTCGAAGCGGGCGGACGTTACGGCACGAAGTTCGATCTGAAGCACCGGAACGGCCGCGGCGGCGACTTCCGCATCGAAGGCCGCGTGCGCAAGGCCGGGCAGGACCGCTTCGACGTGGCGTTGGTGCTGAGCCGCAACGACGTCGTGGTCAGCCGTCCGCGGCTGATCGTCGCCCGCGACACGCCGGGCGTGGTGAAGGTGGGCGAGCAGAAGGCCGACGGCCGTTTCGACGGCATCGAACTGGCGATGCGCGTCGACGACACCCCGCCGCCGGCCCCGCCCGCGCCCCCGGCGCCGCCTTCGCCGCCTGCACCCCCGCCGCCGCCGGAAGCCTCGGGCGCGCCGGATGCACCGCCGCCGCCGGACCCGCCGACGCCGCCCGCAACGCTCGTGTCCCTTCCCGCGCTGCCCGCGCCGCCGAAGCCCGCGGCCTTTCCTGCGCCACCGGCACCTTCCACGGGTGCGCTGATTCCGCTGAAGTTCCTGCAATCCATGGAAAAGCCGAAGGCCGATGCGTGCTGAACGCGATGGTTGCGCGATCCGGTGATCACGGCATTCGCGTGATCGCCACGCGCGGACAAGCGACGCGGTCGGCGGAGATGGCCGGGATCCGCGGCCGCATCCAGTCGCGACGCGATGAGCGCCGCGCCCCGGCGGCCCCGCGCCGCCACGACCACGGCCCGCTGAAGATGTAGCCGCGTCGTGGCGACGCATCGATCGCCACGACGCGGATGGCTCCCCAGGAGAACGACGATGAACGTGCATGACGTCCTGATGCTGCTGTGGAAGGCGACGCTGGCGACCAGCGCCGCGTCGCTGCTGCTGCTCGTGCTGCCGCCGCTGCTGCGGCGCCGGTTCGGCGCGGGCGTGGCGTACGCGGCGTGGATCCTGCTCCCGGCGGCGCTGCTGGCCGTGTCGTTGCCCACCGTCTCGCGGCCGGCGCCCGACGCCGTGGCGCCGCCATCGGTCGTGCCGGCGGCGGCCTGGGCGCAGGTGACGGCCGTGCGCGAGGCCGTCGCGCAGGCCGTCGCGATGCCCGCGCACGTGGCGCCGCCGGCTTGGCCGTGGCGCCCCTGGCTCTTCGCGCTGTGGCTGTGCGGCGCACTCGCGTCCGTGGCCTGGCTGTGGCTTCGGCAGCGGCAGTTCGAGCGCAGCCTCGGTGCGCTGTCCCGCCTCGCGGACGGCCACTGGCGCGCGGACGGCCGCGTCGGCCTGCCGGCACTGGTCGGCGTGGCGCCGGCGCGCATCGTGCTGCCCGCGGACTTCGACACCCGCTACGACGCGCGCGAGCGCGCCCTGATGCTCGCCCACGAACACGCGCATCGCGCGCGCGGCGACCACTACGCCAATCTCTTCGCCGCGCTGCTGCGCTGCGTGTTCTGGTTCCACCCGTTGCTGTGGTGGGCGCTGTCGCGCTTCCGCCACGACCAGGAGCTGGCCTGCGACCAGGCGGTGATCCTGTCCCATCCGAATGCGCGACGCACGTACGGCGAAGCGATGCTCAAGACCCTCATGGCCGACCGGCAGGCGCCGCTGGGCTGTCACTGGGGGCTTTCACACCCGATGAAGGATCGACTCATGCAACTCAGACAAGACATCCCCCGTGCCGGCCTGCGTCGGCTCGGCGTGGCGCTGGTCGGCGCGCTGGCGCTGGGCACCGGCTTCTCCGTGTGGTCGGCACAGCCCGTGGCGATCACGTCCACGTCGTCTCCGGTCGCGGCGCCGGCCGCTGCCGATCCCGCCAACGACGGCCTCTACATCACGTTCCAGCTGGGCGGGATCATGGACGGCCACCCCGACCTGAGCCCGCAGGAGGTCAGTTGGCTCAAGCCCGGGCAGGCGCTGTCGTCCAGCCTCAACTGGGCGGAACAGGACCAGACCCGTACCACCGTCGCGATGACCTACGGCGTCGAACAGGACGCACAGGGGCGGATGACCGCCACCATCGCGCTGTCGCAGAAGGACAACGCAGCGCTCGGCACCAACGCATCGGCCGAGCATCCGAACCTCATCCGCATCCCGGTCACCCCGGGCCGGGTGTCGCGTTTCGAGCAGGTCGTCGGGCACGGCAGCACGCGGATCGCGTTCGAGGTCCATCGTGACGCCGGTCCGTGCCGGGGCCAGCCCGGCCGGCGCGATGTGCTGGCGATCGTGCAGGACGGCGCGTTCGACTGCATCCGGTCGGCGAATGCGGCCGCCGCGAGCGCGCCTTCGCCCGAAACCTACACGCCGCCGGCGGTCTATCCTGCCGCCGCGCTCAAGTCCGGCACCAACGGCAGCGTCACCGTGCGCTACAAGGTCGGTCGCGACGGCCGCGTGCTGGATGCGAACGTCGTGTCCGGCACCCCGGCCGGCGTGTTCGATGCCGAAGCGCTCAAGGCCGTGCGGCAGTGGCGGGTCCGGCCCGCCATGAAGGACGGCGTCGCGATCGAAGCCTGGCAGCAGACGCGGATGTCGTTCGAGGTGCCGAAGGATCGCTGATGCGGCCACCGCGGCGCGCGCCGTCACATGGCGCGCGTTGCGGACGGAGGCCCGCCGTCCTCAGCGCGACGGCGCCAGCGCGTCGTTGAGCAGGGTCGCGAGATGGTGCCCGGCGATGCGCAGTTGCTGCTCCGCCACCGGTCGCCACTGCGGCACGTAGGTCGCCGGCAGTTTCGCGCCCGGCGGATAGAAGCCATCGCGCAGCACGATCCGGCACGAGGCTTCGGCCCACGCCTGTGCATCGCCGACGCCCGTGGCGTCCTTCGGCAGCGGCAGATGCTGCACGGTCTCCAGCAGCGGGCGTTCGTCGATGCCGGCGAACAGCCCGCTGTCCCACAGCGAGTGCAGGTTGGTGCCGCGGCCGCCGACCTGCAGCTGGAACAGGTTGCCGCCGCGATCGCGCGTGGTGGCGTGCAGCGGCTGGTGCACGTCGCCGACGAAATGCACCAGGAACTTCAGCGCCCGCGCACGTGCCGCATCAGGCTGGCTGCGGTCGGCCAGCACGTCGCGCTGGCGGCGGATCGCCTCGATCACGCAATCGCCGTCCGGGCACTGCTTCGGCGGCACGTAGCCGCAATCCTCATCGGGCAGGTTGACGTAGTGCCAGTGCGAGGTGCGCTTGCCGATGCCCGGATCGTCCGCGGGCGGATGGTCGCGCAGGTCGTCGGCCCAGTTGGCGACGCCGGCGAGCGTGGGATCGGCTTCGCCATGCAGCAGCCGCGCGACTTCGGCGCGGGCGGCGGGCACGAGTTCGGGAGCGGCGAGCGCACCGACCATGCGGTGCCCGACGGCACCCCAGGCGAATGCGTTCGAGACAGGCAGTGCGGCGAGCGCGCCGCAGACGATCAGGCAACAAAAACGGGTCATGCGGAGGAGAGTAGCCGACATGACCCGCAAGGTGCAGACGTGTTGTTCGCGTCCTCGTCGACGCGACCATCGCCGGCCGTTGCGGCCGGCGACGGGTGTTGCATGAAGCGACTTGCTCGGGATGACTCGATCAGAACGACTCGATCAGGACGATTTGCTCAGAACTGGAAGACGTACGCGGCGCCGTAGACCAGCGGGTCGATGTTGACGGTGCCGAGGTTCGCGCCGTTCAGCTTGACGTCGGTGTCGATGTCGATCCAGCGGGCGTCGACGCGGATCGAACCCTTGTCGCTGACCTTGAAGTCGACGCCGGCGTGCGCGGCGAGGCCCCACGAGTTGTCGAGCTTCAGCTTGCTGCCGGCCAGCGCGCCGGTGGTGCTTTCGCTGAAGAAGTAGGTGTAGTTCAGGCCGGCGCCGATGAACGGCTTCACCTTGCCTTCGCCGAAGTGGTACTGCAGCGACACGACCGGCGGCAGGTGCTTGGTCGAGCCGACGTTGCCGAGGCCCTTGATGTCGATGTCGTGCTGGAACGGCAGCGCGGCCAGGACTTCGATGCCCAGGTTGTCGCGCACGAAGTATTCGGCGGTGACGGTCGGACGGACGTTGCTGCCGACTTCGACGTCGAGCGTGTTGCCGGCCAGGCTGCCGTTGTCGGACTTCGGGTTCACCTGGTGGGCGCCGACGCTGAAGGTCCACTCGCCGGCCTGCTGGGCGAAGGCCGGGGCGGCGAGGCCGCCGAAAGCGAGAGCGATGGCGAGCGGGGCGTAACGACGGATCATTGGATTTGCCTCCTTGGGCATTGAAGTTGGACTACCGCTTTGTTGGGCGGCAGTATCTGCGCGCTCTTCCGGGCGCCGTTTGAGGATGATCAATTTTTTAACGAATGACCAGACGGTACCGTGTGGTCCGGGATCGAAGTCCGGTTCCCGGGGTGCCGGCCCCTTCCCTCCGGCCCGGGGCGGCCCGACGGTCCAGTAGAATGGGCGGCTTCCCCGTCCCCACCCCTGCTCAGGAGCGATCCGCCCATGGCGATCAAGGTTGGCATCAATGGTTTCGGCCGCATCGGCCGCAATGTCCTGCGTTCCGCGGTCCAGAACTTCGGCGACGACATCGAGATCGTCGGCATCAACGACCTGCTGGAGCCGGAATACCTGGCCTACATGCTCCGCTACGACTCGGTGCACGGCCGCTTCAAGGGCGAGGTCTCGGTCGACGGCAACACCCTGATCGTCAACGGCAAGCGCATCCGCCTCACCCAGGAACGCGATCCGGCCAACCTCAAGTGGGACGAGGTCGGTGCCGAGGTCGTCATCGAATCCACCGGTCTGTTCCTCGACAAGGCCAGCGCCGAGAAGCATCTCGCCGCCGGCGCGAAGAAGGTCATCATGTCGGCCCCGTCGAAGGACGACACGCCGATGTTCGTCTACGGCGTGAACCACGCCACCTACGCCGGCCAGGCGATCATCTCCAACGCCTCGTGCACCACCAACTGCCTCGCGCCGATCGCCAAGGTGCTGGACGACAAGTGGGGCATCAAGCGCGGCCTGATGACCACCGTGCATGCCGCCACCGCCACCCAGAAGACCGTCGATGGCCCGTCCAACAAGGACTGGCGCGGCGGCCGCGGCATCCTCGAGAACATCATCCCGTCCAGCACCGGCGCCGCGAAGGCCGTGGGCGTGGTGCTGCCGCAGCTCAAGGGCAAGCTCACCGGCATGTCGTTCCGCGTGCCGACCTCCGACGTCTCGGTCGTCGACCTGACCTGCGAACTCGACAACAGCGCCACGTATGCCGAGATCTGCGCCGAAATGAAGGCCCAGTCCGAAGGCGCGCTCAAGGGCGTGCTCGGCTACACCGAGGACAAGGTCGTCGCCACCGACTTCCGCGGTGACACCCGCACCTCGATCTTCGACGCCGACGCCGGCATCGCCCTGGACGGCACCTTCGTCAAGATCGTGTCCTGGTACGACAACGAATGGGGCTACTCCACCAAGTGCCTCGACATGGTGAAGGTCGTCGCCGGCAAGTAAGCGCCGACGCACCACACCGCGACACCCGCGAAAGCGCCTCCGGGCGCTTTCGTGCTTTGGGGCGCCCGGCACGGCAAGCCTTCCTTGCAGGAGCGCCGGAAGGCGCGACCACCGACGCGGTAAGCGCTTCCTGTGGGAGCGACGGCAGTCGCGACAACCGAATCGGCAGACCTTCCCGTCACCCGCACCGGATCAAAGCTTCACCGTCATCCTCGCCTGCGCGAGGATGACGACCTTGTGCCTGCCGTCGCCGCCTCCCGGCAACCCCATCCCCACCCCGACCCTCCCCTTGAAGGGGAGGGAGCAAAGCGCCGCCGCCCTGTTTGTGGGAGCGGCGTAAGCCGCGACACCTGCCGCGGCAGCCTTCCTTGCAGGAGCGCCGGGAGGCGCGACCACCGACGCGGCAGACCTTCCCGTCACCCTCACCGGATCAATCCTTCACCGTCATCCTCGCGCAAGCGAGGACCCAAGCGTGATCGCACCGCAGAGCTGGGTCCTCGCCTGCGCGAGGATGACGACCTTGTGCTTGCCGCCTCCCGGCAACCCCATCCCCACCCCGACCCTCCCCTTGAAGGGGAGGGAGAAAAGCGCCGCCGTGCTGTTTGTGGGAGCGGCGTGAGCCGCGACACCCGCCGCGGCAGCCTTCCTTCGTAGGAGCGCCGGGAGGCGCGACCCGAACCGCGGCAACCCCACCCGCGGACACCGACGCCTACCCCTCCGCCGCCTCGCCGCCGCCCAACCCGCGCATCACCACGCGCTTGATCGTCAGCCCCTGCAGCAGGATCGAGAACACCACCACCGCATAGGTCAGCGCCAGCAGCAGCTCGCGCTGCGGACCCGCCGGCAGCGACAGCACCAGCGCCACCGAAATGCCGCCGCGCAGCCCGCCCCAGGTCAGCACCTTCCACGCGCCCGCCGGTAGCCGGAACAGCCGCGGCAACACCGCCACCGGCACGCCCACCGCCAGCAACCGCGCCAGCAGCGCGATCACGATCGCCATCGCCGCGGCGGCCAGCGTCTGCATGTCGAACGCGATCAGCACGATCTCCAGCCCCAGCAGCACGAACAGCACCGCGTTGAGGATCTCGTCCAGCAATTCCCAGAACAGGTCGACGTGATGCCGCGTCGTGTCCGACATCGCATACGCACGGCCCTGGTTGCCCACGATCAGCCCCGCGACCACCATCGCCAGCGGCCCGGACACGTGCCACAGGCTCGCCAACTCGTAGCCGCCCAGCACGCCGGCCAGCGTCAGCAGCACCTCGACCTGGTAGTTGTCGATGCTGCGCAGCAGGTAGAACAGCACCCCGCCCAGCGCCGCGCCCAGCAGCAGCCCGCCGCCAGCCTCGTGCAGCAACAGCATCGCGCCTTCGCCCACGCCCGGCGCCTCGCCGCGCGTCGCCATCGCCAGCAGCAGCGAGAACAGCACCACGCCCACGCCATCGTTGAACAGCGACTCGCCCGACACCACCAGGTTCACGCTGCGCGGCGCGCCCGCGGACTTCAGGATGCCGATCACCGCGATCGGATCGGTCGGCGAGATCAGCGCACCGAACACCAGGCAGTAACCCAGCGAGAGCGACAGACCCACCATCGGCAGCAGCACGTACAGCCCGAAGCCCACGATCGCCGTCGACAATGCCGTGCCCGCCACCGCCAGCAACCCCACCTGCCAGCGATACGCCCGCAACTCGCTCAGGTCGATATGCAGCGCCCCCGCGAACAGCAGCAGCGACAGCATCCCCTCCATCAGCAACTGCGAGAAATCGATCGAACGCAGCATCGCCGCCTCGTAATCGCGCAGCGCCCCGAACCCCAGCCGATCCAGCGCGATCAAGCCCAGCGACAGCAACAGCGCCACCGCCATCACCCCGATCGTCGTCGGCAACCCCACGAACCGGTGGTTCACGTACGCGAACAGCGCCGTCAGCACCAGACACACCACCGCAATCTCGAACATCGACCATCCCCGCGCCCGACCGCAGGCGCCACCCCCGCATCGTACCCGCCCCCCCGACATCGCCACCGCCCGCGTGGCGGCATGTCCTTCCCTGTGGGAGCGGCGTGAGCCGCGACACCCGCCGCAGCAGCCCCCCTGTAGGAGCGCCGGGAGGCGCGACCCCAGGCGCGGCCGGCCTCTCTTGTGGGAGCGACGGCAGTCGCGACAACCGCCGCAGCAGGCCTCCACCCCATTCCCACGGGCCGCATCCACACACCGTCCTCTTCGCGAACGCGAGGACCCAAGCCTGATCGCCCCGCCGAGTTGGGTCCTCGCCTGCGCGAGGATGACGACCTTGTGCTCCGCCCGCCCCGGGCACACAAAAAATCTGACACCCCCTGACACCCCGCTCCCGGCCGGCCTTTGCCCCTCCAACCCCCACCGTTGCCCCGATTTGGTGCATCGCTGCCCCGCGAAGCGCCGACGTTGCCCCTTCGAGGGCCATCGATGCCGCTTTTTCCACCACCGCTCCCCCTCGAACGGACAACGTTCCCCGATCGCGACTCGACATCTGCCGTTTTTTTCGCCACGCCTGCCCCTCGGACCCGCAACCTCGGCCCTTGAAGTCGCACGCACGCCCCTTTTTGGTGCAACACCGACCCTTCCAGCGTCAACGCCGACGCTTTGACCGTCATCGATGCCGCTTTTTTCGCCATCGACGACCCTTCGAGCGCCGACGTCGACCCTTTCAGCGCCATCGCTGCCGCTTTTTTCGCCATCGATGACCCTTCGAGCGTCGGCGTTGACCCTTTCAGCGTCGTCACTGCCGCTTTTTTCGTCATCAATGACCCTTCGAGCGTCGACGTCGACCCTTTCAGCGTCATCGCTGCCGCTTTTTCGCCGTCAGAGGCTCTTCGAGTGGCAATGGCGCCCCTCGCTGGCGCTGCATCGCCCGCGCCTGCCTCCGAAGCCCCGCGTTGAAGCCCTCCCCTTCAAGGGGAGGGTTTGGGTGGGGATGGGGTGGGGCGCTGGGACCGGACAGGCCGGCCACTGCGTTCGTCGCGACTCCCGTCGCTCCCACAGGACAGGCATGCCTCGGCTTTGGTCGCGCCTCCCGGCGCTCCTACAGAGGGATCTGCCTCGACCGGGGTCGCGGCTCACGCCGCTCCCACAGGGAGCGACGGCAACGGCCAGGCGCCGCGCCCGCCTCCGAAGCCCCGCGTTGAAGCCCTCCCCTTCAAGGGGAGGGTTTGGGTGGGGATGGGGTGGGGCGCTGGGACCGGACAGGCCGGCCGCTGCATTCGTCGCGACTCCCGTCGCTCCCACAGCAGACGCCTGCCGGGTCGGTCGTCGCGCCTCCCTTCGCTCCTGCAAGAAAGGCTTGTCGCGACGACGCCCCGGCAGGCGCTTCCTGTGGGAGCGGCGTGAGCCGCGACAAGACTGCGGCAAGCCCTTCCTGTAGGAGCGCCGGGAGGCGCGACCCACACCACGGTAAACCCATCCCGTGGGAGCGACGGGAGTCGCGACGATCGCAGCCGCAGCCCCACCGACCTTGTACGAGCGACAACGGCGCATCGCACATCACACACGGTCATCCCGAACACCCGCGTAGCGGGTGGAGGGATCTGCTGTTCGCCATGCCCCGGACAAAACGGACACCCGGCGTCCGCATTCCTTAAGATGCCCGCAGCACCCAGGGGAGCCCGCATGGACGAGATCACGCGCGATGCCGTCGAGGCATTCATCGGCAAATGGAACGGCGTCGTCGCGTCCGAACTCTCCACCTCGCAGAGCTTCCTGATCGACCTCTGCCGCCTGCTCGGCGTCGATGCCCCGCACCCCACGCCCGAACAGGACTACATGTTCGAGCGGCCCATCACCTTCCTGCACGGCGACGGCAGCACCAGCGCCGGCCGCATCGATCTCTACCGCCGCGGCGCCTTCGTCCTCGAATCCAAGAAGCTGAAGGCGGCCACGCACACCCGCGGCTTCGACGAAGCGCTGCTGCGCGCCCGCACCCAGGCCGAGCAATACGCCCGCGCGCTCCCGGCCGAAGAAGGCCGGCCGCCGTTCGTGGTGGTGGTCGACGTCGGCAACCGCATCGAGCTGTATGCCGAGTTCTCGCGCAGCGGCGGCACCTACACGCCGTTCCCCGATCCGCGCAGCCACCGCATCGCGCTGGAAGACCTGCGCGACGACCGGCTCCGCGACCGCCTGCGCCAGGTCTGGGTCGATCCGCTGTCGCTCGATCCCGGCCGCGAATCCGCGCGCGTCACCCGCGCCATCGCCGAACAGCTCGCCGAACTGGCGAAAAGCCTCGAAGCCGCCGGCCACGGCGCCGAGGCCGTCGCCCAGTTCCTCATGCGCTGCCTGTTCACCATGTTCGCCGAGGACGTGCGTCTGCTGCCGCAGGACAGCTTCCGCGACCTGCTGCTGAAGTTCGCCGAGCAGCCCGACATCGCCATGCGCATGCTCGGCGAACTGTGGCGCGACATGGACCACGGCGGCTTCTCGCCGGCCATCGCCAGCGAGGTGCTGCGCTTCAACGGCAAGCTGTTCAAGCAGCCCGACACGCTGCCGCTGGACAAGCCGCAGCTCGCATTGCTGATCAAGGCCGCGAAGGCCGACTGGAAGCACGTCGAGCCGGCGATCTTCGGCACCCTGCTGGAACGCGCGCTCAGCCCGAAGGATCGCCACAAGCTGGGCGCGCACTACACGCCGCGTGCCTACGTCGAACGGCTGGTGCTGCCGACGGTGATCGAACCGCTGCGCGCGGAATGGAACGACGCCTACGGTGCCGCGATGGTGCTGGATGCCGAAGGCCATCACGACGAAGCGGTCGACACCCTGCGCCGTTTCCATCACCGGCTGTGCACGGTGCGCGTGCTCGACCCGGCCTGCGGCAGCGGCAACTTCCTCTACGTCACGCTGGAGCACCTCAAGCGCCTCGAAGGTGAAGTGCTGAACGCGCTGGACGAACTGGGCGACCGCCAGACCGGCCTCGCGCTGGGCGGCGAGCGCGCCGACGCAGCCGCGGGCGAGACCGTCGACCCGCACAACCTGCTGGGCATCGAACTCAATCCCCGCGCCGCCGCCATCGCCGAGGTGGTGCTGTGGATCGGCTACCTGCAATGGCACTTCCGCACCCGCGGCGACGTGAACCCGCCGATCCCGGTGATCCGCGATTTCCGCAACATCGAATGCCGCGACGCGGTGCTGGCGTATGACGGTGATCCGCAACTGGTGCTCGACGAACACGGTGTGCCGGTGACGCGCTGGGACGGCGAGACGATGAAAGTCTCGCCCGTCACCGGCGAGGAGATTCCCGACGACACCGCGCGCAAGCCGGTGCTGCGCTACGTCAATCCGCGCAAGGCCGCATGGCCGGAGGCGGATTTCGTGGTGGGGAATCCGCCGTTCATTGGCAACAAGCGGATGCGCACTGCATTGGGTGATGGCTATGTCGAAGCCTTGCGCGAGGCGTGGCCCGATGTGCCCGAATCGGCCGATGTGGTCATGTACTGGTGGCATCACGCCGCGCAGCTGACACGCCGCGGTGCGCTGGAACGCTTCGGCCTGATCACGACGAACTCGATCCGGCAGGCGTTCAATCGCCGCGTGATCGAGGCGGCGATGGCGCCGCCAGCGAAGCCGGCATCGTCCGCGAAAGCCGCCGCCGTGCTCCCCTCTCCCCCCGGGAAAGGGGCCGGGGGAGAGGGTTCGGCCGCGCATCGGACGTCGACGGCCGACGCACCCTCATCCGGCGCTCCGCGCCACCTTCTCCCGGGGGGAGAAGGGAAAGAGCAGGCGCTGTCGCTGGTGTTCGCGATTCCGGACCACCCGTGGGTGGATGTCGCCGACGGTGCCGCGGTGCGGATCGCGATGACGGTGGGTGTTGCAGGCTTGGCTGAGGGTGTCGTGATGCGCATCTTCGACGAAATCGAGGTGGCTGGCGCAGAGGTCAAGGTTGATCTTCGCGGAAAAAGCGGGCGAATAAATTCGAATCTTACGGTTGGTGTCAGCGTTACAAAGGCAGTAAGGCTTGCTTCCAACAGGGGGTTGGCTTGTCCAGGGGTTCAGCTTTCTGGGCAGGGGTTTGTTCTTTCGCGCGGCGATCTCGCGAGTTTTTCTGATGGCGCAATAAAAGAACTGGTTCGCCCTTATATAACGGGAAGGGATTTGACTCAAAAAAGCCGTGAGCAATACGTAATAGATACTTTTGGTTTTGATGAGGATCGTCTTCGATTTGAATTTCCGGATGTTTATCAGCATCTGCTTTTGCATGTGCTTCCGGATCGTTTGGGGGTGTCTACGGCGAGTAAGGATGTTGCGGACTACGCGAGGACTTGGTGGCTTCATTCAAAGCCTAGGCCGAAATTCCGTCCTGCTTTAGAGGGATTGGGGCGATTCGTTGTTACGTCTCGTACTGCGCGCCACCGTTTTTTCATTTTTTGCCAGAAAGAAGTTTTACCTGAAACCAAGGTTCTAATATTTGCATTCGATGAAGCCGATAAACTTGCGGTTCTTAGTTCTGTGGTGCATTTGGTTTTTTCTCGTGAGTCCGGCGGGAATCATGGGGTTGGGAATGATCTGACATACAACCATACTGATTGCTTTGAAAAATTTCCTTTTCCAGTTGACTTCAATAGGTTGTCTGCGACAGCTTTTTTTGCTGAAAATCTCGACACCCACCGCAAACGCCAGCAAGCCGCCCATCCCGATTTGACCCTCACTGGCATGTACAACGTGCTGGAGAAGCTGCGCAGCGGCGAGCCGCTGACGGCGAAGGAGCGGGTGATCCACGAGCAGGGGCTCGTGTCGGTGCTGCGCCAGATCCACGACGAACTCGACGCCGCCGTGCTCGACGCCTACGGCTGGTCCGACCTGCTGCCGCTGCTGCGCGTGGCCCACGGCAACGACGCAGCCGCCGAAGGCCAGACCCGCGACGAGGCGAAGCGCGCCTTCGACGAGGCCGTGCTGGAACGCCTCGTCGCGCTCAACGCCGAACGCGCCGCCGAGGAAGCGCGCGGCCTGGTGCGCTGGCTGCGCCCCGAGTTCCAGAATCCGCAATCGACGCCGCGG
The DNA here is from genome assembly GCF_056313665.1 of Lysobacter sp. DMC104. Classification (NCBI taxonomy): domain Bacteria; kingdom Pseudomonadati; phylum Pseudomonadota; class Gammaproteobacteria; order Lysobacterales; family Lysobacteraceae; genus Lysobacter; species Lysobacter sp. DMC104. Next base: position 211,983 of record NZ_JBQUZW010000008.1, read on the forward strand.
CAGGCGGAAATCGAAACCGTCGACGACGTGCCCGATGCCGACGACACGCCCGTCGTCGCCACGCCCGCCGCGAAACCGCAGCCGTGGCCGAAGGACGCCGTCGCCCAGGTGCGCGCCGTCGCCGACGTGCTGTCCGCCGGCACCGCGCCGCTGTCCATCGACGACATCGCCGCCCGCTTCACCGCCCGCGGCCCGTGGAAGAAGCGTCTCCCGCAACTGCTGGACATGCTGGCCGCGATGGGCCGCGCGCGCGAAGTCGACGGTCGCTACGTCGCGCAGCAGTGACGAAAGGCGACAGGCCACGCCATCGACCCGACACCCTCACGACCCCGAAGCCGGGTGCAAAACCCCCAGCCCACGAAGTCACGCATCCCCCCATGCCCCGCCTCGCCCTCATCTCCGACACCCACGGCCTGCTGCGTCCCGAAGTCCTCGACTTCGCGCGCGGCAGTGCGCGCATCGTGCATGTGGGCGACGTCGGTGATCCCGCGATCCTCGATGCCTTGTCCGCGCTCGCGCCGTTGACGGTGGTGCGGGGCAACAACGATCGCGGGCCGTGGGCGGAGGCGCTGGCGGACACCGGGACGTTCGCGGTCGAGGGCGTCGTGATCCACGTGCTGCACGATCTCGCCACGCTCGATCTCGATCCCGCGGCGGCGGGCATCGGCGTCGTGGTGTCCGGGCATTCGCACACGCCGCGCATCGAGCGCCGCGACGGTGTGCTGTACGTGAACCCGGGCAGCGTCGGGCCGCGCCGCTTCAGCCTGCCGATCGCGGCCGCGGGACTGGTGATCGAAGGCAGCGAGGCGCACGCACGCATCGTCGAGTTCGCGCGCTGACGGGCGTCGGCAATCCCTGTTTCCTGCAATGGACGGCTGGGCAAGCCGCTCACGCCATCCGCGCGATGCGTCCCGGTGTTTCGATCGAGGGTGCTTCCTGCGCCTGGCCCATCGTCTGCGCCTGCTGCTGCGCCAGCGCGTCGACGCGCTGCAACGATTGCTCGACCGGGCGTTCGACGGCCTGCGCCACGTCGGTGACGGCGCGGCGTGCGGCCGGGTCGGCGGGATCCTGGCCCTGCACGACGAACAGCAGCGTGCCCGCAGCGATGCGCGTGCCGTCGGGCTGCGGCTTGCCGGTGTCGTTGATGGCGACGCGGTCGGCCGACACGAGCCCCGCGGCCTTGGCATCGTGGAAGGCGCTCATCGCCAGCCGCTCGCTGGTCGCATCGAAGCCGCGGCCGCGGTCGGCGTCGATGCCGGCCACGCCGCGTTCGATCTGTGCGTAGAGGCGATGATCGGCATGACCCGGATCGCGCGGATCGTGCAGTTGCGTCGCCGAGGGCGCTGCCGTATCGGTTTGCGCATGTCCGGGTGCGCGTTCTGTCGTCTGCGGGGAGACGGGCGCCTGCGTGCGTACGCGCTCGATCTCTGCTGCCGTGGTTTCGGCGGCGATGACGTAGGTCCTGCCGTCCGCGTCGAGGCGCAGGCTGGCGATCGGGCTGTCGGCGCCGTAGCGGCCATCGGCTTGCGGCCTGATCTGCAATGCCGTCGTCGCGGGGTCGAGCGTGTTCGCTTTCCAGGTCGCGTCGACCGCCTTCGCGGCGGCGGTCACCTGGTCCGCGCCCGCATCGATGCCGGCATTGCGGTAGGCGCCCGCGATGGTGTCGCGCAGGCGTGCGTCGGCATCCATCGGCGGCACCGGCGGGATCTCGCGGGGCGGCGGCAGCCGCGCTTCCAGCACGCTGCGGGTCGCTTCGAGTTCGTCGTGCAGGCGGCCGCTCGCGGTGCCGTCGACGAACATGCCGTCGTTGACCCAGCGCCCGTTCGCCTGGCGCTCGTAACGGGCGCCATCGGACGCCACCAGCGTGTCGATGTCGGTACGCGCGCTGCGCACGGCGTCCGGCAGCGGCCCGTGGGCGGCCCAGCCGTTGCGGATGTACGTGTCCTCGTAGCGGGCGGCGATCGACGCCCGGCTGTTCGCCGCGTTCTCGACCACGATGCCCGCGGCCTGCTGGTCGAGTCGCGCGGCGCGGTCGCCGTCGGCGATTTCCGTGCCGTGCGGTGTCATCCCGCGTTCGACGAACGGCCCGTAGACCTCGCGCTGCCATGTGCCTGTCGCGGGGTCGCGTTCCCAGTTGGATGGCCGGCTGCTGGGCGTGTCGTTCGCGTCCGCGGCCAGAGAGAAGGGATCGCGTGGTCGCGGCGGGCCGCCCAGCACCAATGCCACCGAGGTGCTGGTGGCCCGGTAGTTCAGCGCATTTTCCGTCGCCGGTGAGGCGCGCAGATCACCGCGTCGTGCGTTGTCGATGCCGTCCGCGCTGGCGTCGATCGGCGCCTGCCGCCGCCATCCGAGGTCGGGGTGTTCGGGATCGTAGTGCCAGCTGTCGCCGCGCGCGTCCTGCTGGTTGTAGATGCGGCGGTTGTCGGTCCATTCGGCGAACTTGTCGCCGCCGACGGCACCGGCGATGCCGCCGATCGCGCCGGTGACGAGCAGCCCGGGCCCGGTTTCCACGCCCAGCGCTGCACCGGTGGCCATGCCGATGCCCGCGCCGGCCCAGCCGCCGACGGAACGCGCCCCGAAGTGGACCAACTCCGATTCGGCCGCCGTGCGATTGCCCTCGCCGGACAGCCGATGCGCCGTGCGCAGCGACTCCGCGCCGTCGTACACCTCCAGCGCGATGCCGGCGATGCCGAGGGCGCGTCCGGCTTGCATGCGGGCAGGGTGCACGCGCGTGACGTGATCTACCTCGATCGCTTCGCGTGCCGTCCGGTCGACGCTTTCCGGGATACGATGCGCGCTCCGCTCCGCCAGGAGGTTTTCACGGGTCGCAGGATCGACCTTCGGGTTGTTCGGCAGATGTTCGGGCAAATCGCGATGCCAGGTCTGTTGCTCTTTCCAGCCATCGCGCAGGTCGCGCGTGAGGGCGGGCTCCTTCAGGCGCGCTTCGCGCGCCTCGTCGAGCACCGCGCCCGGCAGTCGAGTGTCCGTACGGCTGTCGTACAACGCTGTACCCTCGCGGTCGAAGATGCGGATGGGAGTTCCTGTCTCCCTGGCGACCTGGGTCAGGTTGTCCGGAAGGTCGCGATAGACCTGATCGCGAATGCCTTCCGGAACGTAGCGTCCGAAACCATTTCTTTCGAGAGAATTCGAAAAACGCTCATCGACACCAAGCTCACTTTCGAGTCGATGCGTCGCCATCGCCCGAATCTCGACCTCGTAGCCTTTGGCCTGCAGTTCCTTGACCAACGCCACAGCCTTGTCGCCGTCGGCCAGGGTGGTATCGAGAATGAGGTTCTTCCGGCCTTCAACCGCAGCGCTGCGGAGTTCCTTGGCCCACGCGCTGGCATCCGGATGCGTGTCGTCGGCCCAGGTGTAGGGGTGAGCACTGCGGAATGATTCGACTTTCGGATGAAAGTCCCGGAGCCTATCCGGGTCCACGGTCACCGCGTCTCCGCGGAGTTCCAATTCCGCGGATCTTGCGAGGCCGCCCTTGCCTGCTCCGGGTTGTCCGGAAAGAATGATGGCGCGCGGTCTCTCCTGGGATGTCGCGGTTGAGAACGCGCTCTCTTCCAGGATACGCTCTCGAAAGATGCGAGCATGTTCTTCCGGGCTCAGGACATCCTGTTCATTGCTCATCGGAAGGCATCCTTGTTTCTATGGAAGTATTCCCACAGCGCCTCGTCACTGAGCCAGACATGTCTCCAGGATGCGCGGGACATCAATCGTTCTTTGGATTCTGCCTTGGCAATGGCCTCCGCATCCCCCGTGGTTTGAGCGTCCTTCAATTCCTTTCTGGCCTCGGAAACAAAGCCGCTCAAGGCATCTTCCAGTGTCCAGACGGCACGCTCGAAGGGCGGAGTGGGGCTTTTCTTCTTCGTGACCTCAATGAGGTCATCCTGAAGAACCTGGATGTGCTCCGGATACTCCGCGAGCATCTCGCGCAGTCGTTGCGGGACGGGGGGCAGTGGCGATGACGGCATGGCAATCGTCCTTCGATCCTTCGCAGATGTACGCACCAATGGCGTTCGTGAATGGGCATGGCGAGGAAAGCCCGTTGACGCGCAGTATATTGTCTGACGTTCCATCGTGCCGGAACAAACACGCGTCCCATGTCGGTGTGGCCGTGGGCCATGTGGATGGACGCATTTCCCATCGCGTTTTCTCGCACGTGAACCACTCGCGCGGTGTCCCGCTGTCCTTGCCTGCCGTTGCGCGCGTGCATCCGATCCGACGAGACGTTCGGCGACCGATGCGATCAAGTCGAGACCTGCGGCCGCTCCGACCGTGTTGCTCCCGTCAGGCTGGACAAACCGCCGCCTGCGGGCGCACGCTTCGGCGGTGACGGAGGCAGGGCAGGGGGCTGCTGCGGCGGTATGTGCGGAGGCGATCGATCGCCTCGATGACGCGCAGGGTCCGGCCGCGACGACGGCCGTCCTTTCCTGCATCGCGTCCATGCAGGCGGCAGGGACGCCGGGTTCGCGGCCACGGGGCGCGCACCGGTCGGGTCCACTGCCTCGACATCGGCATCCACGGGAAGGACGCGACATGTTCATCGACATCATCAAGGGCGCGCAGTACGGGCTTCCGCTGCGGGCGCTGTTCGGCCGCACCGCCACGCTGCATCTGACATCGCACGATGACGCCGCGCGCGATGCGGTGCTGGCGCTGGTGCGTGCACTCGCGCGCGCCGCCGCGGACGCGCCGCAGCCGAGCGGGTTGGTCGCGGCGTTCTCGCCTGAGTTGTGGGGGCGCTGGGAGCATCGCGAGATTCCGGTGAGTCGGCGCGTGCTGGACGGTTCGCCGAAACTGCGCGATACGCATGGCGACGTGTTCCTGTACCTGAAGACGCCGGACATCGCGACCGCCGAGCGCATCTTCGATGCGGTGTGCGCGCAGATCGACGCGCTGGCCGAGCGCGTGGAGTACGTGTCCGTCGGCAAGCGCGAGGACGGTCGCGTGATCGGCGGCCGCTACCTGGACGGCATCACCAATCCGTCCGATCCGGTGAGCATGGCCGAGGACATCCTGATCGATGGGCCGTACCGCGGTGCGGCGTTCGGCTTCACCCAGCAGTTCCTGTTCGACTGGCAGGCGATCGCGGCGCTGGCGCCGGATGCCGAGGACGCGACGCTGGGCCGCAATCCTGCCGGCGCGGTGCTGCCGCAGGGGCCGAAGGATGCGCACATCCATCGCGCGCACCTGCTCGACGAGGACGGCGACAACCGCAAGCTGCTGCGGCAGGCGCTGCCTTTCGGCGAGCAGGCCGGGCATCCGGCGCGCGAACAGGGGCTGATGTTCGTCGCGTTCTGCAACGAGCAGGAACGCTTCGAGAAGATCCTCCACCGGCTGATGGGCGACATGCCCGATCGCCCGGTCGATCGGATGATGTCGCTGGTGCAGGGCGTGTCCGGCGGCTACTGGTACGTGCCCGCGGCCGCCGAGCTGGGCGTGCCCGCCGTCGACGACGACGCTGCGGTGCAGGAAGACCCGCACTGGCAGGTACGCAGCGCGAACGGCTACATGTTCTACAACTCGCAGGATTACCTGCACCAGATGGCGGACGGTCGCTATCGCCCGGGCGATCCGCCGAGCGAGCGCCTGCTGTCGCTGCTCAGTCGCGCGTTCTCGCACTGGAACGACGGCTGGCTGAAGCGCAAGCCGTTCCCGCGGCTGCCGCACCTGTCGACGCTGGTGACGTCCGACGAGCAACCGGTGCTGCAAGCTTCCGCGCAGCAGCGCAAGGGCCTGGCGAACAAGAAGACGCTGGCCGGGCTGCTGTCGTCGCCGCATTCGCCGTATGCCAAGCATGGCCAGCTGCTGCGCATCCATCCGAAGGAACTGCTGGTCGGCATCATCCCCGACTTCACGCTGGGACGCGGCAAGGAAGTGGTGCCGTACCTGAGCGAGGACGAATCCGTCTCCGCGTGGCTGAAGGGCGAACTCAACGAATGGTCGGCGATGGGCCACATCGTGCCGCACTACCAGCGGCTGGTGGAGCGTGGCCTGGGCGCGATGCTCGACGACGTGCGCGCGCACCTCGCGCAGCCGGGACTGACCGACGCGCAGCGCGATTTCTACCAGTCGACGGTGTGGTCGCTGGAAGGCGTGCAGGCGTATCTCGCGAACTGGGCGACGCTGGCCGATGCCGCCGCCGAGCGCGCCGGCGATGCCGCCGACGCCGCGAACATGCGCGAGGTCGCGCAGCGCCTGCGCCGCCTCGTCACCGACAAGCCCACCGACTTCCACGACGGCGTGCAGCTGATCTACTCGTTCCACTGCTGCCTGCATCTGTTGGGCGAACTCACGTCGCTGGGCCGGCTCGACCAGATCCTGTGGCCGTTGCTGCGCGACCATCCGATGGACACGGTTCGCGCGCAGGAGATCGTCGACTGCCTGTGGGTGAAGATCGGCGAGAACGCGTTCGTCAACCGCGCGAACATCACCGACTACGTCAACTACGGTACGACCGCCGTGTGCGGACTGGGCGGCAACTTCCCGCAGGGCGGCGGCATCAACCAGTGGGTGCAGCAGATCACCGTCGGCGGCTACGTCGCCAACGACGACGCGACGCCGACCGGCGGCGTCAATCCGGTCACGCTGCTGTGCCTGAAGTCCGCGCGCCGCATCCCGGTGAATGCGCCCACGCTGTCGCTGCGCGTCTACAAGGACATGCCGCAGGAGGTGCTGGACGCCGCGGCGGAATCGCTGCTCGCGGGCGGCGCGCATCCGATCCTCTACCAGGATGATCGTCTCTGCGAAGCGTTGCATCGCTCCGGCAAGGCGGTCAGCCTGCGCTGGGCGCGCGACTACGCGGCCGACGGCTGCTACGAACCGATGCTGGCCGGCGCCACCGAGTTCGCGTTCGCGAACGTCACGCCGCTGGCCGCGCTGGAGCAGGCGTTGAACCAGGGCGCAACGTACGGTTCGGCGGGACCGGTGTACCTGCGCGGCCTGAAGCAGACGTTCCGCTCGCCGCATGCCGCCACGCTGGACACGTTCGAGGCGCTGCAGAAGCAGTTCCTGCACCAGCTGGAATGGCTGGTGGTGCAGACCTACAACGTGCTGCTGGCCAACTACGGCAACCTCGGCAGCATCTGCCCGAGCCCGCTGCTGTCGACGGTGATCGACGGCTGCGTCGAATCCGGGCGTGATCTCACCGCCGCGGGCGCGCGCTTCCACATGCTCGCGCCGCTGTGCGTGGGCGTGTCGAACACCATCGACTCGCTGTACGCGATCAAGAAGCTGGTGTACGACCGCGAGACCGCCGTCGCCACGCTGCCGGAACTGCTGGACTGCCTGATCAACGACTGGGGCTACACGCTGATCGAGCCGTACCAGAACGAGTTGATGGGTCCGGCCGATGCCGCGGCGCGCACGCTGAAGTACCAGGAATGGCGGCAGACGGCGCTGGCATTGCCGAAGTGGGGCAGCGGCGATCCCGACGTCGATGCGCTGGGCAAGTGGCTGATGGATGCGCTGGTCGGGCTGTGCGTCGACGTGATCCGCCAGCCGCATCCGGCGCTGAAGGGCGTGCTTGCCGGCATCGCGCAGACCTACGGCGAGTTCGAGTTCGTGGTGACGCCGGGCATCGGCACGTTCGAGGGCTACGTCGGCGACGGCCTGTCGTTCGGCGCCAGCGCCGACGGCCGCCGCAACGGCATGCCGATCGCCTCCGATCTCTCGCCCGTGCCCGCGCCGCAGGACCTGCCGCCGGCGCCGGCGTTCCGCAACATCTACCAGTCGCTGCGCAGCTGGCGCGTGGATGCGATCGAGTACGGCCTGTCGAATGCGTCGCCGGTGGACATGAACATCACCGAAGGCTTCCCGCTGGACGATCTCAAGCGTTTCGTCCGCGCGTATGCCGAAGGCGAGACCGGCTCGAACCTGATCACGCTGACCTGCGCCGATCCCGCGACGTATGCCGCGGCCGGGCAGGATCCCGAGCGCTACAACCTGGTGCGCGTGCGCATGGGCGGCTGGACCGAGTTCTATTCGGTCATGTTCCCGATGCACCAGGAACAGCACCAGCGCCGGCAGTTCTTCACGCCGTAAACCGCCACGCCACGACGCGCGTCCCGATGCGGGCGCGCGTCCCATCCACGGAGGGGGAGTTCGATGAAACGCTTCGCAAGCCTGTGGGCCGTGCTCGGCCTGCTGATCAGTTCCGTCGCGATGGCCGACGATCCGCCGCTGAACACCAACGACTGGAACTTCGTGCTGGTGCCGGCGTTCGAGCAGGGTCGTGCCAACAACCTGTCGGTCGCCGGGCTCAACGCCTCGCTGCGCTTCGGCCAGACGCTGACGTCGCTGACCGCGGGCAAACTGCCGCAGCTGCAGCAGGTGTACGCGTTCACCATGAGTTCGCCGGAGAAAAGCGCGGACATGGCGCCACTGGAAAGCATCCAGCCGTACGCGCTACTGAACTACCAGGCGGTGAAGGTCGTGCACCTGAATCCCGGCGGCCCGTCCGACTACAACTCGCCGGCGTATTTCATGCAGCAGTTGCTGGCGAACGAGCCGCGCGGGATCTACGTGATGGCGATGCCGCGCGACATCCTCGCGGGCGTCGTCGAAGGCCTGACCGGCACGAAGCCGCGCATCGACGATCATCACTACTACGTCGTGTCCGGCCAGGCCGGTGCGCTGAAGGTCTCGGCCTACGGCGACGGTGTCGTGCCCGACGGGAAGTATCCCGACATCGCGTTGCCGCGGCGCTCTGCGTCATGTCCGCAGGCACCGGTGACGATCCGCGTGCGGCCGCCGGTCGGGCTGGTGCCGTACACGTCGCAGAAGGCGCTGCTGGTGCGGCACGTCGAAGCGCATCCCGGCGGCAACTTCGAGAACGGCAACTACGTCTGCCAGGGGCAGTGGCGCGCGCTGGGCGCGAACCGCATCCTGCTGGAGAAGCTCGGCCGCCGTCCGGATCACGTCTACACCTCCGACCCCGTCGACATCATCGACTGCGGCGACGCGTGTTCGTACATCCGCCCGTCGCTGACGGTCGCGCCGTTCGCGATCCAGCACGACCTGCCGCTGACGCTGGCGCCGTTCCAGTGGGAGGACGCGTCGGATCTGGCGATGGCGCTGTTCGATCGCAACTCGCCGTATCTCCAGCGGCCCGCGTCGGGACAGACGCTGCTGGTCGGCTGGGAGCACGACCACATCGTGAAGGCGGTGCAGTATCTGCTGGCCGAGGTCTATCGCGATCCCGCCGCCGCCGCGAAGCTGCCGGCGTGGAGCTACACCGACTACGACACGGTGTGGGAGCTGTCCACGGACAAGGACGGCACGCTGACCTTCCGCAACGGCTGCGAAGGCATCGCCACCGACACGCTGCCGAGCACCTGCCCCGCGTTCTTCCCCTGACATCCGCGCCGTCGATCGCGACGGCGAGGGCCGGCATCACGCGCCGTCGGTGATGCCGGTGCGGACGGGTCGCAGGAGCGCGCGGCACGTCGGCGGCGTCGCGTCGAGATCGAGGCGCAGCTGTTCGACGTCATCGCGGCACACCGGCGCTTCGGCGATGTGCCGCAGCGCGATGCGCCCGCCGAACGCCGCGTCGCCGATCGCGGCTTCGGCCAGCAGGTGCAGCACATGCACGAGGTAGCGCGTCCAGTCGAGATCGCGCACGTCGATCACGAGTTCGCGGTCGCCATCGCCCGTGCCCCAGTGCAGCGCGATCGTGTCGCCCGTGGCGGGACCGGACCGGCTGCGCAGCGGCACCAGCAGGTCGGCGATGCGCGGATGCCGCGCTTCGGCATCGAGCAGCGCGAAGCCGATCGTGTCGCCTTCGACGTGCGTCAGCAGCGGCGCGATGCCGGCCGACGTCGGCCGGCCGGCGAACAGGCGCACCTTCGTGAAGTTGGCGAGCCACGCGACGCGCTCGTGATCGGGCATGTCCGCGATCGTGCGTGCGAGGCCGCGCGCGAGCGCGGGCAGGTCGGGCTCGCGCACCACGACGAACAGCGTGCGGCGTTCATCGCCCGCAGCCTCGGCGGCACGGACCACGGCGTCGAGGCGGCGGGTCATCAGGCTTTCATGCAGGGACGTGGTCATAGCAGGCAATGCAGCACCGCGTGGCGAAGGCCGGCGGAGGCCTTCTTCTGTTCGAGCACCGCGAGGGCGCCGTAGACGTTCGCGCCGCCGTCGCGCTTGATCAGTCCCCGCAGCACCTTGCGGTCGGCATCGGTCGGGGCGGCGGGTTCGTGCGTCGCGAGGATGCGTCGCGCGCGTTCGAGGCAGGCGGCGAGACCGGCGTCGGAGTAATCGTCGGGTTGGCGCAGTCCCAGCGCGTGCAGGAAATACAGGCGGAAGCCGAGCCGGATCTCGGCGGTGGTCGCGCCACCCGCCACGCGCGACAGCAATCGCGCACCGGTGTACTGCTCCCAGCCGCCCTGCTTGGCGCTGAGCACCAGGCCTTCGACCGGCACGCGGGTGAAGCCGACGCGACGACAGCGCACGCCGAGCCGCTCGAACACCCGCGTCAGCGCCTCGTAATCGCGCTGGATGCCGGCGTCGTGGTACAGGCACAGCGTGTCGTGGCGCGGCGCTTCGTCGAGCAGGTCGCGCAGGATCGCCAGAAGGTAGTTCGGCAGTCCGTGCTCGGACATCAGCACGCGCAGCGGGCGCGCTTCGTCGGTGAGGTCGAGATACACGCCGCCGCCGAAGCCGCGCTGGTCCAGCAGCAGGCCCTGCGCGTCGAGCCGCGCGAGCACGGTCGGCGCGTCGAGGCCGAAGGGCGTCGAGTGGACCAGCGCGTCGCGCGGCAGGCCGAGCGTGTCGAACACCTCGCCCCACAGATCGAGGATGCGCTGCGACGCCGGATGCACGTAGCCGTCGGCCTCGATGCGCTGCGCGTACGCAGCCACGCGCTCGGCGGTCGGCAGCGCGCCGGCGCGGTGGCAGGCGATGTAGAGCGCACCGATGTCGCCTTCGCCCATCGCGGAGAAATCGGTGCCGGCGCATTCGCGGTCGAGGTAGTCCCAGAACCGGATCGTCTGCAGCGAGATGTCCCACGGCCGGCGGTTGTGCCAGAGCGTGCCGGGCGAGAAATGGCTTTCGAAGCGATGCATGAAGTCGAGCATCAGCACGCCCTTGAGGTGCGAGGGCGTGAGCGGCTTGGTCGGCGTGATGCCGACGGGCGCGTACAGCGTGCTCATGCGGTGCTGCCGACGCGGGCGAAGTCCTCGCGCAGGAAGGCGCGCAGCTGCGCCAGCGCCTGTTCCGGCGGCAGGCCGTTGTCGACGATGCGGTCTGCCAGCGTGCGTCCGAGCTGCAGTTCGTCCTCGAAGTTCGCCAGTCGCGTGCCGATGTCACCGTCCAGGGCGACGCGTGTCTGCAGGTGCGCCTCCACGCGCGCGTGCGGCGCTTCGATCTGGTAGACCACGTGCGACGGGAAATAACGCGGCAGCTTCTGCAGCAGCATCGCGCGCAGCATCAGCACGCGGATGCGGCCGTCGCCGGTTTCCAGCGCCTCGCGCGGCAGGCCGTAGCGCGCCTGCAGGCCGAACAGCTGCACGGTTTCCAGGAAGGAGCCGGACGCTTCGCGCGCGTCGAATTCGGCGTCGTCGACGAAGACGTGGTCGGCGTTCGCCGGGTCTTCGTAGTGGCGCGGCTTGCGCGTCGTCCACGTCGGCACGAGGCAAATGGTGCCTTCCTGCCGCAGCGGGGAAAACAGCGTGCTCTTGCCGACGCCGGAGGGACCGATCACGACCAGAATCTTGGGCATCATGACCTCACGCAGTCAACGGGATGTGCAGCAGCGGCGGCAGGAGCAGCGCCGCACCGACCGGGATGGACAGGTTGTCCACGCCCTTGTGCGACAGCGCTTCGACCAGGGTCAGCGCACCCGCGGCGATGCCGCCGGCGAGCAACGCCGTCGGTGGCGGCAGGCCGCCGAAGTGCGCGACGGACGCGAGGATCGCCCATGCCGACATGAAGAACGCGCTGCTGCCGATGTAGGACTTGGCATGGCCCAGCAGCACGTAGCGGCGACGGCCGAACGTGCGACCGACGAGGCTCGCCAGCGCATCGGAAATGCCGAGCACGAGGTAGGCGCCGAGGAACACCGGGTACGCCACGTGCATCGGCGCGATGATCGCGACCGACAGCGGCAGCATCAGGTCGCCCCACGAGGTGCGCTCCACCGACATGATCGCGCGCATCAGCACGGTGCGACGCAGCAGCGCGATCGCGACGAAGCTGCCGATTGCGATCAGCAGCAGTTCGCGGTCGCCGATGCCGAACACCGGGAATGCAGCGATCACGAGGCAGGTGCCGACGTGCACCGACTTGCGCGAGACCTCCGCGGTGTTGCCGAACCGGTGCAGGAGATCGCCGACCACGAAGCAGGCGAGGATGCCCAGCACGAACGCGATCATGGCGCGGGGCTCACGATCCGGTCCTTGACCTGCGGCGGACGCAGGCCGCTCGCCACGCGCTCGCACCATCGTTGCGTGAAGTGGTCGGGCGGCACGCGTTGCACGCGGCCCAGCGGTGCGGTCGCCAGCGCCGGATCGGCGGCGTATGCGTCGCGCAGCGCGGTTTCCGGGAACGTGCCATCGCCATCGCCGGCGAACAGCAGGTCCAGCATGCCCTTCCCGTCCGGCACGAAGGTGAAGTTGCGCAGGCGCAGGCCGTGCGTGGCGTCGAGCCGGCGCATGAAGGCGAGCAGCGACGATTCCGGTGCGGCGGAGGCCGGCGCGAGTCGTCCCGCGTAGGCGACCTGCGGCACCGCACCGGCGTGGCCGGTGACTTCGAGCAGGTCGCCCAGCACGTAGCGCGAGAAACCACCGGCCTGCGTGACCACGACGGCGTAGCTCGCGCCGGCGCGCAGTTCGCCGAGTGTCAGCGGCACCTGGTCGTCGCCGGCCTGCACGTCGAGGAACTCGAAGAATGCCGCGTTGTAGGCCATCACCCCGCGCAGCCCGTGCGGCAGCAGGTGCAGCGCCAGCGGCGCTTCCGATGCGGCCAGCGGTGCGGGCACCACCACGGCGTGTTCGCCGTAATCGGCGAGCACCTGCGGCAGGTAGACGCCGGCGATGCCTTCGTCCCAGCAGATCAGGCGTTCGACGTTCGGCCATACGTCGCGCGGCAGCAGGTGGCCGCGTGCGGCGCGCTTCGTCGCGATGTGGTCGGCCAGCACCGGATCGGGCTCGGCCACCGCGCGGCCGGCGAACGCGCCGGCGGCGAGGTCTTCGCACAACTGGTCGGCACGGGCTTCGAGCAGGTACGGGATCGACGCGAGGATCGCCGGATTGATGCCGACGAACTGGCGGATGTCGTGCGCCGCGGCCATGCGCAGGCGGAAATACAGGCGATCGAGGTCGGCGGGGATGTCCGCCGGCACCGACGCCCACGGCCCCTGCGTGCCGGGTTCCATCAGCGCCTCGCTGCCGAACTCGTTGGCGAGGTTCACCTGGCTCAGGCCGACGTGCGGCACACCGCTGGAGAGCGTCGCGGTGTCGCGCAGCGGATCCCACTTGAAGTTGATCGTGCGATCGCGCGTGGCCGCCAGCCCCGGATGCGCGCGCATCGTGCCTTCGAGATAGGTCATGTAGAAGGGATTGAACGTCTCCGCGAAATACACGCGCGGCAGCGGCAACACCTTCGCGCGGCCGGACGTGCTGCCGCTGCTGGAGATGTAGCGGAATACTTCGCCCGCAAACAGGACGTCCTGCTCGCCGGCGACGATGCGGTCGACATAAGGCCGGAAGGCTTCGTAGTTGCGCAGCGGCACCTGGCGACGGAAGGCGTCGAGGCCGTCGATGCGGTCGAAGCCGTGTTCGCGCCCGAAGGCGGTGTCGCGGCAGAGCTCGACGAAGCGCGACAGCAACGCTTGCTGGGTGCGGAGCGCGTCGTCGAGGCCTTCGACGAAACGCGCATACGGAGACGGACGGGGGGCGTCATGCATGACGTGCTTCCCTGCTGGATGGACGACTCGCCCGGTTCCCCCCTGGCGTTCCAGGCCGTGGCGGCGCGTGGCGCCGTGCGCACTATACACAGCAGCGCGGCACGTGGCGGATCGCGCGGCGGATGCGGGATCGGCTGCGGCTTTTCGTCTTGCACGCACCCGGTGCGCGTTTTTGGCGTAACGTGTGGACCGGGGCCGCGTGCCCCGTGACCGACACGTGGCAGGGGGCGGCTGGTCGGAAGGCGACGACGACGGCGGGGACGCCATCGTGTTCGCGGGACCGGGGACGCCCCGACACGTGCGCAACGTGAATCCGCCCGACAAGGAGATCGTCATGCGCGTCCGTTCGTCGTTCCTTCGCTGTCCGTCGCCGCGCCCGCGCCTGCTGGCGCCGCTCGCCGCCGTCCTGCTGCTGCCGTCGTTCGCGACGTCGGCGGCGCCCCCCGCCATGCAGGTGGTCGAGAGTCCGCGGCTGGTGCCGATCCTGCGCGCCGCACTGTCGCCGCCTTCGACCATGCTCGAAACGGTGCCGTCGCCGGCGATGACGCCGGTGCCCGACCACGACGCCTCGCTGTCGCTGGACATCCGGCTGACCGACGGCCGCATCTACAACCCCGCGACCGGCCGCTACGACCACGTGCGCCTGCGCAGCTACGTGCCCGAAGGCCAGGCGGCCGATCCGGAGACGCCCTTCGTCGCACCGACGATCGCCGTGCGACCCGGCGAGACCGTGCGCATCAAACTCAACAATCGCCTCGATCCGCAGCCGGGCTGTACGCCACCGAACATCAACACGCCGCACTGCTTCAACTCGACCAACCTGCATTCGCACGGGCTGTGGGTGAGCCCCGCCGGCAACAGCGACAACGTGCTGCTGACGATCCGCCCGAAGGTGTCGTTCGAGTACGAATACAACCTGCCCGCGACGCATCCCGCCGGCACGTTCTGGTACCACCCGCACCTGCACGGCTCGACCGCGTTGCAAGTCGCGAGCGGCATGGCCGGCGCACTGATCGTGCGCGGCGCGCGCGTGCCGACGCCGCAGCGCAACGGCGACATCGACACGCTGCTGCGCGGCGCCGACGGCCAGCCGTTCCGCGAACGCGTGGTGCTGTTCCAGCAGGTGCCGTATGCGTGCCGTGACGCGAACGGCAAGATCAAGACGAATCCCGACGGCACCTGGGCCTGCGGCCCGGACGACGTCGGCGAGATCACCGACTACGCCGACCAGCTCGGTTTCGGCACGTGGGCGCCGTCAGGTCGCTACACCAGCATCAACGGCGACATCCTGCCGCGCTTCGACGGCGCGGTGGCGGGGCGCATCGAGCGCTGGCGCAACCTGCACGCCGGCATCCGCGACTCCATCCGCCTGCAGTTCGTGCCGATGCGCGCGAACGCGAATCCGCTGTCGCTGCGCGAGGCCGACGACCACGCGAAGTGGATCGGCCGGAACTGCGTCGGCGACCCGCTGCCGCAATGGGAGATCGCCACCGACGGCCTGACCCATGCGCAGGTCATCCGCAAGACCGAGGTCGTGCTGCAGCCGGGCTACCGCAGCGATTCGCTGATGGTGTTCCCGGCCGCCGGCGACTACTGCGTGATCGACAACAGCGTGCCGGCCACCGGCTCGGTGTCGAGCGACGCCGAAAGCCGTCGCCTGCTCGGCACGGTGCGGGTGGCATCGGGCGACGCGGTGACCGGCGACATCGGCGCGTATCTGCAGCGCCAGCTCGTCGCCGCCGCGAATCGCTGGATGCCCGACGACGTGAAGGCGCGCGTGATCGCGGACCTGATGGCCGACCTGCGCACCGGCGCGTTCGTGCCGCATGCGCAGATCACCGACGGCGAACTGACGCCCGGCACCGGCCAGCAGGTGCAATTCGACATTTCCGGCACGCCGACGCAGTTCAAGGTCAACGGCAAGCCCTACGATCCGGCGACCTCACGCGATCTCGTGCTGAACAACGTCGAGGAATGGACCATCACCTCGGCCAACGGCAGCCATCCCTTCCACATCCACGTCAACCCGTTCGAGATCGTGAAAGTCCTCGACGCACAGGGCAACGACCTCAGCCTGCCCGGCAGCCCCGACCCCGACTACGCCGCGATGCAGGGCACGTGGAAGGACACGATCTTCGTGAAGAAAGGCCTGCGCGTGATCGTGCGCACCCGCTACGAACGCTACATCGGCGAGTACGTCCTGCACTGCCACATCCTCGACCACGAAGACCAGGGGATGATGCAGAACGTCCGCGTGCTGCTGCCGGACGGGCAGGGCGGGGCAATGGTCAGTGGACATGGCGGGCATGGGAGTCATTGAGCGTGGGGCGTCATGCACGCCCAGCGGCATGCGCCGGCGGAAGAGCGCCGGCGCGGTTGCGAGCGGCGCAGCCATGGAATCTCTGGCATGGAAGCGCTTTCAGGCGCTTTCGTGTCGTCGGAACGGTGGCGATGGAGTACCGCCGCGAATCGATTCCCTTGCCGAGGGACCGTTGCGTCAGTCCGACGTGCTCCTCTCCGCAGTCAGTCCCACCCTCCCGCCCCATCTGTCATCCGCCTCCGCCTGTCATCCCGAGCCGAAGGCGAGGGACCTGCTTTCCTGCTTCCGCGATGTCCCCCACTTCCGTCATCCCGGCGTATGCCGGGATCCAGCTCTTGGCTGCGCGCGGGCGGCCGAATAGCATAAGATTCCGCAATGTTCCATTTTTTGACTGTGCAAACGCATTCCTGTCAGAAATGACAGGGGAGGTAGGCCTTTGAAAAGTTGTTCAATCAGGGAATAGCTGCTTCCGACCCGAAGCGGACGTTGAGCCGTACTGCAAACCACTACTCGGGCATTGTTACCGCCTCGACGTTCGTTTCACCGAACAGCTTTGTGGTCGCCGTCAATGCCGTGGTGGACAAAGTCTGCGTCGCTAGCACCGCGAGCCGTTTCATGGGTCTTGAGATCGACACATAAAAGAGATTGCGCGCGCGGTAGAAGCCCTTGGTATTTGCAGTGGTGAGTTCCTTGGTCTCGAAAAGTTCCAGCAGCTGCGGCCAGTTGTAGTGATTCCAACCGCCACCGAGCACAACCAGCACGTTCTCGAATTCCGCTCCCTTCACGCTGTGCTGGGTAGCAAAAGGTGTCTGTTTGTCGATGAACCGAGCCAATGCCGTAATTTCGGAGTAGGCGACATTGCGCAGCGCTTGATGGCGTTGCAATCCTGTCGCCTCCGTCGGTACTGGCTCGCCATTCAACTGCTTCAGCTCTTCCTCGCGGCGAAGCACACGATCGGGAAGCACAGGTCGCTTCGTGGTCTGCAGGTGATCAAGGACTCCGCCTATGGTGCCCTCCCTCCTCAGTGTCATTAACAAGTCCATGTCGTTACGCCAGGACTGCTTGTCCGCGTGTGTATGGATGGCAGGGCGCGCACCGTAGAGACGGAAGAGTTCACCATAATTGGAGGCCTGATAGGCCTCCGCCATCGGCTCAAGGGTCTCAGAAAAGAACTTGATCAAGGCATCTTCTTTGCGTGCGAAGGCATCGTTGCGACCGGAAAACACCTTGGCAATTGTAGGGTAACCTTGCTCTGCTGCCAGCACGTTGTGGGTCAGCATGAGCACCTTGGTCTTGCTCAGGTCCCATCCTTCACCTTGCAGGCGCAGCATGAGCGACTCCCGTGTCGTGCGAGCAAGCTCGGGAAAGAGATCGGCCCTCGAATGGGGTGTGTTCGTTCTCGCGCAGCTGAAAAGATTGGTGTGAAAAAACCTTGCCTCACCGACTGCTTCAGGGTCAGCCACTGCCTGCGTCAATTCCGGTCGGAGCCGGTTGAGTACGTCGACGATGGCTGGCGCCGAACGGAAGTTCGATCCCTTGTTGATCGCCTCGATCGGATATGCGGCGAGCTCGTACTCGCTGTTGTAGATCGTTTGCCAATGATCGCCGAACAGCCCAATGAGAGGCCCCTTCTTGGGTGCAAGATAGTGGTCTGTAATAGCCGTCATGAAGTCGCGGTCGGTGTCTTGGTATTCGTCAATGAAGACGATTGGAAACTGCTGCTGGAATAAGAGCTGGAACTTGGGCTTGGCGAGGAGCTGCGACATGTACAGAGGGATGTCGTCATGGGCAAGCGTGATGCGCTCGTCGTCTACGCTGAAAAAGCCGAGTTCGTACTCCACCGGCTTCGATCCGACGCCGCCTGCCTCTTCTAGCTTTTCCCTCCGGTTCTCTGACGCTGAGACGAGTTCGCGAAGCGCCTTCTGGTATTGCCGTAGAAAGGCCCATGAGAATGCGTGGATGGTTTCGACGAGGATAGCGGGATGGCGTTCCACGTCGCGCGCTATTTCCTCGCGCGCAACCTCCGTATAGGTAATGCAGGCGATCATGCGTCCGCTTTGCATCAGCTCGGTCCCTCGCTCCGCGATCATCCGCTTCAGCGCGGCTACCAGAGAATAGGTCTTGCCGGCCCCAGCGCCTGCTTCCAACCGGAAGCTGCGGCCTTCATCCAGACACTTGTCGATCTTCGCCTGTGCCTGTTTAGCAGCGGCCAAGGCAGGGCTATCGTGGGCTGTATTCATGCTACCTCCTCCCCGGTAGCGGCTTGCTCGGGCGTAAGTCCGCGGGAGATTGCACTGTATCCCCCGCTGGGGGAGCAGGTGGTTCAGAAAGCCATTTAAGGCCCTCAGTGATGTATCGCGGCACGTTCCAATTCTTTTCGTGAATCGCGAAGCGCAGCGCCGTTTCCGCTTTGGGCAGGTTCTGCGCGATCTCCCAAGCGTCCTCTGCCTGACCATCGCCGTCTGCGAGCTTAAATATCGCGGGATTCGCGAGCACCAGCGCATCCTCATAGCTGCGCGCACAGATGCTCGACTCCGGCGCTTCCGGTACTTGATACGCGATGCGGCGATAACCGGAAATCTTTTCGGCGTCAGTTTTGGCGAGCAATGTCTTCATGTCCAGATCAGGAGCCGGCTTGGCCTTGATCTGGGCTTCGCCGCCATCCTTCTCGTTAGTTGGCCTGAACCACTCGCGAATGGCCGCATTCGATGTCCTTTCGCCTTGCGCGACCGGACATTTCTCCCAGACGTTTCGGTCGTTTCCTTTCCGATCTTTCTTGACAACTGACCGAACGGCATCAAGGTCAGTGACGACTAGCGTCTTCAATTCAAGGAAGTTCAGCAGTGGATAGAAGATGTGGGCATGGGCTCCGCCCACCTCGACGGTGGTGATGTACTGCTTGGCTAGCTTATGTTCCTCACCCAGGTCGCGATCGACAAACTCGAAGAGTTTCGGCATCAGCACTCGTTCTGTCGTGCCTTCCACGAGAATCACCTTGTCCGCGAAGTACAGGTCGCAATTGGTAAGGGTCATGTACTGGTGCAGGAATTCCTGTTCGGACGGGGGGATCGCCGCCATGCCCTTCTTGAAATCTTTCACCTTAGTCCGACGCCCCGACGTCGGCACCGGTTGCTGATTGAGGAAATAGCGCATTGCCTCGAACGGCGCAGCATTAGCGACATGCGAGGAATGCGTCGTAATGACGAACTGTACCTGCCATGCCGGTTCGTCTGGATACTTTGCCGAAAGCTTACCCACCGCAGCGTTCAACTGATGGATGAACACCTCTTGCATCTGTGGGTGAAGATGCGCTTCTGGTTCCTCGATGAAAATGAGATGAGTCGCTGGGCGTGTCGCTCTCGCGCGATAGAGTTTGTGGTAACTCTCTAGCTGGAGGAGCATGTAGATGAGGTTGCGTGTGCCAAGCCCGTTATAGCCTTCAGGCAAATGGACGCCGTCGGCGCTGGCATAGACCACCTTGGTGTGGTCCGACAGAAGCGAATCGACATTGAGCGATGTCTCCGGTTGCAACAAAGTGTCGTTCATGCTCGGAAAGCCCAGCATGCTCATCGCTGGCAGCAGCGCTTTCAGCATCGTATCGAACTCCGACTGCACCTCCCGTTCGATACCTTCAACTGAGGATCTCAGCTGGGCTGCGAGCTGCTGGTCCGCTGCAGCCGCGGTCGGAGCAGATGCGGTCTTGAACAAGATACTCAATAGCTTGCTGATGACATCGGTTTCGCCATGCTTGGCATGATCGAGCGTGCGTTCGGCACGCACTAGATTGCATTGGAGCAATGCGGCGAGGTGTGTCCCCCCTTCGAATCGTCGAACATTCGTAGGGTCTGTTGGATCAATAGCACTAACCTGAATGCTGTAGGCCTTGGGTATTGCCTCCTTGAGATGCCTCATGAATTGGATCTTCGCGTCTACGCCATTTGAGGTCTCTGGAACGTCGAGCAACTGCTGCAGCGACGGGAGGGTCGGTGCATATTCCAGTTTCGCGATGGCGGCCGTCGAACCCATGTCGAGGTCGATGATGAATGCCGATAATGGCCCTAGGGAGTGGGCGGCACTGTCATAGGCGAAGGTCAGGGTAATCGTGATCTTCGGAAGAATGGAGAGGACCTTATCTGGATCCTCTCCCTTCTGTCTGAACTCCTTCGCTTCGAAGAACTTGTAGCGGGCGCTTTCGGAGAAATCCTGGAGCCTGAACTTCGCGCCACCTTCGCCTGCGAAACGCTCGAACACGTCGGTGAGCGATGTTTTGCCGCTGTTGTTGCGACCCACGATAACCGTCGATCCCGGCTCGAGCATGATCTCGACATCCTGGAGCAGGCGGAAGCCTTCGACCCTGACCTTCTGTATGCGCATGTTTTCCCCCTAACAGCTGAGGAGAGCCTAACGCATTCTTTCGTCTGGAAAGAAACAGCCCTCTACGGATCGAGACCTGAGTATTTGGAGCCATACGCTTGAGCAGGCATCGTTCCACTCCAGTCGACTCTTAGCTATCAGATAAGTGCCCGCTCCTGGCCGGACAGCGGCCCTGTCAGATGTTGCAGTATAAGCATTCGCTTCTTGGTGCAATTGGTTCGCGTCGACTGCCTTCGATCCCAAGCGGACGTCCGCTCCTGCCGTTTGCAGCCATTCTTTTCCCCGCATGCTACGCCTGCGAGAAATACCATTGCGTGTCATGCCCGATTCGGTCCCGGCTTTGACCAACGCCCACAAAAAACGCCCCGTCTCCGGGGCGTTTTTCGTTCCGCATGCCGGATGCGATCAGCCGGTCACGAGACTCAGGCCGTAGTACGACAGCAGCGGCACCAGTGGCTGGTAGTAGCTGTTGCCGCCGCCGGGCTTGCCGGCGCGGCCCTTGCAGTTGCCGCTGCCGCCGGAGAGCACGCCCTGGCCCTGGCCGGTGCCGGTGATGAACGCGCCGCCGGAGTCGCCGCCTTCCGAGCAGGCGGTGGTCTGCGTGAGGTTCACGATCGTCTCGCCGCTCTGGTAGTTGACGGTCACGTTCTTGGCCTTGATCGCGCCGCAGCGCCAGCCGGAGGTGCGGCCGGAGCGGCAGAGCGCGGCACCGACCGCGGCTTCTGCGCTGCCCTTCACGGTGACGTTGCCGCTGCCCCAGCCGTACACGGTCGCCGACTGCGTGTGGCCCCCGGAGATCTGGACCCACGCCATGTCGGTGCCCGTGCTGCCCGGATTCGGGAAGGTCGAGCCCTGGAACGTGCCGATCTGCGGGCCGAGCGTCCACTGCGGGCCGGTGCCGCTCGCGCCTTCGAGGTACGCCGGTTCGCCCGCGTCGCCGCAATGCCCGGCGGTGGCGTAGCCGGGCGTGCCGCCCTTGGTGACGTTGAAGCCGATCGAGCAGGCGTAGAGATAGCCGTCGCCTGGATTGCGCAGGTAGCCGAGGCCGCCTTGCAGGGTGCTGCGCAGCGTCGGCTGTTCGTCCATGGTCACGAAGCGCAGGGTCTTCGCATCCGCGCCACTGCGCGCGATGAAGTCGATGGCGGCGAGCTGGCCGCCCGTGCCGATGCCGACCACGACGCTGTTGGTGGTCACGTCGACGCTCCAGCTGTAGACGCCGCGGGGCGCGCGCGCGCCCTGCCTGAGCATCATGTCGAGCTGGCCCTTGGCGTCTTCGAGTTCGGCCAGCGTGTGGCGCGCGTTGCGGATGGCGATGCCGGGCGCCGCCTTCTGCGCGCCGGAGCGCGTGGTCGCGACGACGAGCTGGAATTCGCCGTTGCCCTTGCGCTCGATCCAGCTGCCCGCGAACTGGCTGCCCTGCTGCCGTTCGAGCAGCTTCGCCTGCTGCCGGGCGAGGCGTTCGGTCTGGAGATATTGCCCGAGCTGGGCATCCGTGAGGGCGAGGTCGCGCTTCATCGCCTGCCGGAGTGCGGGCGCGATGGTGTCGTCTTGAGGGGAGGCCGATGCCGTGGTGGCGATCAGCAGGAAGGCCGCGGCGAGCGGCGACAGAAGGACACGTGCCTGGGAGAAGGTCTTGCGCATTCCGTAAGCTCCTCGATGAGCGAGTGGTGGTGGCGCGATCGCCCTGAACCGCCCGGTCCGCCCCTGTTCGACCCGACGATCGCCAACGGAATCTAGCACACGATGTCCGCGCGATCCGGTGCAATGCAGCAGACGCGGGCGTGCGCGGCGACGCTGCACCGCGTCGTGTTTGCAGGGGGTTTTCGATCCGGAGGCGTATGGCGCGCATGCGTTCATCCGCGCGGGACGTTCATGTGCGTCGGTTCGTGCCGTCCGCACGAGCGACGCTTCCGAGTGCGCTACCTCGGCGCCGGGTCCTCGGCCGCCGCCCGCATCGCCAGCAGCAACGCACCGAGGATCCCGCTGCGATCGCCCAATCCCGGCGGCACGATGTACGCCTCGATCCCGCCTTCGACTTCATCGCGGGCGAGGTAGCCGCCCAGCCAATGCCGCGTGCGGGTGCGGATCGGGGCGAACAGGCGGTCGTGCTGCATGACGCCGCCGCCGAGGACGATGCGGCGCGGCGACAGGGTGAGCGCGAGCTGGGCGCAGAGTTGGCCGAGGTAGTCGGCTTCGATGTCCCACACGGGATGTGCGTCTGGCGCGTCGCCGAGGTCGTGGCCGAGGCGCGCGACCAGGGCGGGGCCGTTGGCGAGGCCTTCGAGGCAGTCGCCGTGGTGCGGGCAGACGCCGGCGAATCCGCTGTCGCCGGCGTGGCGGCGCGGGTGGATGTGGCCGACTTCCGGATGCAGCAACCCATGCAGCGGTTTGCCCGCAATGACCGCACCGACGCCGATGCCGGTGCCGACGGTGACGTAGCACAGGCTGTCGAGCGGCGTGCCGTCGTCGCCGCGGCCCGCGCCCCAGTGCGCTTCGGCCAGCGCCGCGGCGTTGACGTCGGTGTCGAGCGCGATCGGAATGCCCATCGACGCGAACGGCGCGCGCAGGTCGGCGTCGTGCCAGCCGGGTTTCGGCGTGCGCAGCAGACGACCGTAGGCGGCGGCGCGTGGATCGAGTTCGAGCGGACCGAAGCTCGCGATGCCCAGTGCGCGCGGCGCGCCGAAACGTTGCGATGCGGCATCGAAGAACGCATGCGCTTCGGCGAGCGTCGATGCGGGATCGCGGGTCGGGAAGCGCACGCGTTCGAGCAGCGTGCCGTCGGCGGTCGCGACGGCGCAGACGAACTTGGTGCCGCCGGCTTCGATGGCGGCGTAGACGGGCGTGGCGTCGTCTGCGGTCATGCGTGGTCTGCAGTCGGTTCGATGCGTCGCAGCCAGCGTAGCGCATGCGGCGCGAGCGTGGCGGGCAGTGCGTGGGTCGCGCCGTCGTCGTCGAGCAGGTCGCGCCAGCCGTCGAGCGGCAGCACATGGTCGCCCTGCGGCGTGACCACGACGTCGCGCGGCGACAGGTTGGCGAGCACCAGCACGTCGTCGCCGCGCCGCAGGCCGAGCACCGCGGGATCGTCGAAGCCGAGGACGCGCATCGATGCATCGCCGCGGAAGGCCGGTGTCGCGGCGCGCACGGCGAGCATGCGGCGCAGCGCAGTGCCGATGCGGCCGGCGCTGTCGTCCGCCGTGCCGCGCTCGACCGCGTCCGCCGTCGCCCAGTCCATCGCCGGGCGATGCAGCCAGCGGCCTTCGTCGGCGCGCGAAGGATCGTCGGCGTAGCGCTCGTCGTTGCCGAGCGCGATCTCGTCGCCCATGTACAGCGTCGGCAGGCCGGGTGCGGCCAGCATCAGGCCGTGCAGCAACAGGAAGCGCGCCTCGGCGGTGGTCAGCGCATCGTCGTTGTCGTCTTCGCGTGCCGCATCGAGCCCGCACAAGGCGGCGGTCATGCCGTTGGTGCCGTGCACGGCGGCATCGCTTGCGCTCTGGAACGCGCGACCGCGGGCATCGCTGCCGGGCTCCGCGCCGGCGTAGAAGCGTGCGATGCGGGCGAGGTCGAATCCCGCGTGCGATGTGCTGCCGGCGGCTTCCTCGCGCAGGACATTCCAGCCGATGTCGTCGTGGCAGCGCAGGTAGGCCAGCCAGCCGCAGCCGTCGGGCAATGTCGGTGTGCGCGCGAACGCGGCGCGCAGCGGATCGGCGCGACGTTCGGCCAGCGCGGCCCACAGCGACGCCATCAGCGTGCTGTGGTAGGCGAGATGACATTCATGGCCGGCGGCGTCGCCGGTGCCGAAGTAGGGCACCAGCGCAGGCGCGGGCACGATCGCCTCGGCCTTCAGCAGCACGCCCGGTGCGACGATGTCGACGACCGCGCGCAGCGCCTGGATCAGCGCGTGCGCCTCGGGCTGGTTCATGCTGTCGGTGCCGAGGCGCTTCCACAGGTACGCGGTG
This sequence comes from Lysobacter sp. DMC104, assembly GCF_056313665.1. Taxonomy (NCBI): domain Bacteria; kingdom Pseudomonadati; phylum Pseudomonadota; class Gammaproteobacteria; order Lysobacterales; family Lysobacteraceae; genus Lysobacter; species Lysobacter sp. DMC104. Next base: position 236,545 of record NZ_JBQUZW010000008.1, read on the forward strand.
GAATCGAGACGGAACGCTTCGATGCCGCGGTTCGCCAGCCGCAGCAGCGTCAGCGCCATTTCGGCGAACACCATCGGGTTCGCCCAGTTGAGATCCCACTGGTACGGATAGAAGGTGGTCCACACGTGGCCGAGTCCCGGCACCTCGGTGAAGTTGCCGGGCGCGGTGAGCGGGAACACCTGGCCGAGCGTGCGCTCGTGCGCGTCGGGCAGCGTGCGGTCGGGGAACACGTGGTAGTAGTCGCGATAGCGCGCATCGCCCGCGCGTGCGGCCAGCGCCCAGCGATGGTCGTCCGCGGTGTGGTTGAGCACGAGGTCGGCGCAGAGGCTGATGCCGGCGTCGCGCAGCCGCGCGGTGAGTGCATCGAGGTCGGCGTCGTCGCCGAGTGCGGGATCGACGCGGTCGTAGTCGCGCACCGCGAAGCCGCCGTCGCTGTCGCCGTCGCGCGGGCACAGGAACGGCAGCAGGTGCAGGTAGCGCACGCCGAGGCGCTGCAGGTAGGGCACGCGGTCGGCGACGCCGCGCAGCGAGCCGCCGAAGCGGTCGACGTAGGTGCTGTAGCCGAGCATGTCCGCGGCGAGGAACCAGTGCGGGTCGCGTTCGCGGGCGAGGTCGAGTGCGCGCAGCGCGTCGGGGCGCGCGTCGGCGCAGGCGGCCATGCCGGCGACGAGCACGGACAGCGCGTGGTCGAACGCGGGCGCGTCGGCATGGGTGCGTCGCAGCGCCGCGAACAGCCGCGGGGCGTGCGCGTCCCAGCGCGCGAGCGCGAGGTCGCGCCGTGCGGCGGGCACGGCGTCGGTGAACATTCGGCGGAGCGTGTCGTCGGGTGTGCGCAAGGCGTTCATGGGCCTGTTCGAAAGTGAAAAAGCGGCGGGCGCGCGCCGGCCCGGAGAGGAAGAGTCCGGCGCGCGCCCGTCGCAGCGGGCTCAGAACTCGTAGCGGACGTTGGCCGAGATCGTGCGGCCGGGGATCGAGCGGGCGCGGATGATGTTCTCCGCACCGTCGACGATCGCGCCTTCCTCGGCCTCGGTGATGCCGAAGGTGTCGAACACGTTGTTGACGTTGAGTCCGACGACCCAGTTCTCCGCGAAGCGGTAATCGGCGAACAGATTCACCTGGGTGTAGCCGGGCATCTTCAGCTGGTTGTTGTCCTGGGTGTAGGCGTCGGTGGTGCCGATCAGGTTCGCGCCGAGCGTCCAGTTCGCGGCCTGGTAGCCGCCGGTGAACTGGTAGACGAGGTCGGCCTGGCGACGCGGCGTGTGGCCTTCGTTCGCCGGCGTGATCTCGTCCTTGCTGATCTCGGCGTCGGTCCAGGTCAGGCCGCCGTTGAGGAAGAATTCGTTCACGCGCAGCGAGGCTTCGAGTTCGATGCCGTGCGCCTTGTACACGCGGTCGAAGAAGCGCTGGCTGGTCAGCTCGAAGTTCTGTTCCTCGGTCTTGGCATAGAACGCCGTGCCGAACAGGCTGAGGCCGCCGCGACGCCACTTCAGGCCGGCTTCGACCTGATCGACCATGTCGACCGCATCCTGCGCACGCACAGAACCGTCGGGACGGACCACGCCGAACAGCAGGCGATCGGCGTTGGCGCGACCGCCGCGGCTGATCCGCGCGAAGCCGGCGAGGTCGTCCTGGAACAGGTAGTTCGCGCCGATCGAGTACGACGTGTAGCCCCAGTCGTAGTCGATCGGCGAGGCGGCGGCGTTGTTCACTTCGGACACGCTGCGCTCGGGGGCGGAGATCACGCCGTCGCCGTCCACGTCGACGTTCGCGACCTGCACGCTGCCGGCGTAGTGGCCGCGCGCCTTGCCGGTGTCGCGGCGCACGCTGGCGTCGATGTCGAGCCTGCCCAGCGCATACGACAGCGAGAGATACGGCGCGCCGATCGTGTACGTGGCGGCGTAGCGGCGCGTGCAGCAGTTGCCCCAGGCCGGCACGCCGTAGGCGTAGAGGCCGTTGTCGGAGAGATTGGCGCTGGTGGCGTCGTAGACATCAAGCAGCGCCGAGCGGCCGTTGCCGTCGAGGGTCTGCAGGTACGAGTTCCACACCCAGTCCATGTCGATCTTCTGGCGTGAGCGGTAGTAGCCGCCGCTGAGGTCGAGCTTGCCGTCGCCGGTGTCGAGGCTGCGGGTCAGCTTGAGGTCGTTGACGACGTTGCCGAAGTCGTTGATCTCGGTGTTGAACAGGTGCGTGCGCACGGTGGTGCCGGTGTAGGTCTGTCCTGCGTTCGGGCCGTTGGCATAGCGCAGCGTCGAGCCGGCGCCGCCGACGCTGGCGGCGAGGCCGGCGGCCGTGCCCACTTCCGCCGGGAACTGGCCGACGAAGCGGCCGCTGTTGTCGGCGTAGCGGAATTTCTCGTCGATGCGCCAGTCGTCGCCGAAGCGGTACTGCGCTTCCACGCCGAACGCGGTGCTGTCCGGATGCATGCCGTCGGTGATGTCGGTGCGGCGGCGCTGGTTGTCGCCGTCGAGGCCGATGTCGGTGCGGAAATAGCGGCTTTGCAGCGTGTCGCGCGCCGGGTCGAAGCCATTGATGGCGCCCAGGTTCGGGCTGCCGTTGCTGCCGGTCGCGCGCGTGGGCACCGGCAGGTAGCCGATCGCGCGATCGTCGAGGCGCTTGAGGTGGAAGCGCAGGTAGCCGTTGTCGAACTCGCGGGTGAGATTGGCCTTCAGCTGGCCGCCCTTCTCGGCGGTGTAGCCCGCGTCGCGCACGCCGTCGCCGGCACGCCAGAAGCCGCCGACGTGGAAGCGCCAGCCGTTGCCGAAGGGCATGCCGTAGCGGAAGTCGACGCGGTTGCTGGCGTAGTCCAGCCCGGTGGTCAGGCCGACCGAGCCGCCCTGCACCTCGCCGGTGTTGCTGATGAAGTTGATCACGCCGCCGGGCGAGTTGCTGGCGAAAGTCGACGCCGAACCGCCGCGCACGGCCTGGATGCGATCGACCGAGCCGTCGTAGCGCAGGAAGATGTCGGCGTTGCCGAAGGCGATGTCGCCGAACTCCATCACCGGCAGGCCGTCTTCCTGCAGTTGCAGGAACTTCGCGCCACCGGCCGCGACCGGCAGGCCGCGCACGGCGATGTTGGCGTTGCCTTCGCCGCCGGTGGACTCCGAGCGCACGCCGGGAAGGTTGCGGAAGATCTCGGCGGTGGAGCGCGGCGCGGCGCGCTCGACGGTGTCCGCGGTGACGTCGCTGGTGGAGACGCTGCTGCGCAGTTTCGACTTGCCGCCGGCGGTGGCGGTCACCACGATCGCGTCGAGGTCGTTGCCGTCCGTCGGCTTGTCGGCGGACGGCGCGGCCGGTTCGGATGCCTGCGCGGCGGCGAAGCCGGAGGCGCACGACATGGCCAGGGCGCAGACCACGGCGAACGACAGCGGACGGACAAGCGGTTGGCGTTGCGGAGACGACTTCGACGGGCGTGTCATGGCGGCGGAACCTCCGGTGGTCGGGTAGGCAGCGACGGGCTGCCGGGCGGTGATGTCATAACGAGTCACGCAATCGATTGCAAGTATTTTTCATGCGGCGTGGTCGGCCTGGCGGATTCCGGAGCGGTCCGGTCGCGTCCGGTTTTCGGATAACTGCATGAAAGTCTGGAAATTATCGCCATATCAGGAAAAATCATCGGCGTCTTTCCCGGGCCTTGGAGATGGCCTGGAATGGGCGATTGCTGCTGCGATGCAGCATGCACAATCGATTGCGTTGACGCAGTATCGCCTTGCCGGCGACCCTTCCCCGTCGGTGTCCGCTACCGTCCGCCCGCTTCCCTGCCGGAGCCCGTCATGGCCGATCTGCACGTCCATCTGGAGACCCTCGATCTCGTCGTCCTCGCGCTGTACGCGCTGGGGATCGTCGGTCTGGGCCTGTTCGTCTCGAAGCGTCGCGCCTCGGCGGACGACTACTTCCTCGCGTCGCGTTCGACCACGTGGCCGGTGATCGGCCTGGCGCTGCTGGCGTCGAACATTTCCTCGACCACGCTGATCGGCCTCGCGGGCGCGGCGTACGGCACCGGCATCTCGGTCTACAACTACGAGTGGATGGCGACGGTGGTGCTCGCGTTCTTCTGCGTGTTCTTCCTGCCGTTCCTGCTGCGCTCGCAGGTGTACACGCTGCCGGAATACCTCGAACGCCGCTACGACCGTCGCGCGCGCGTCTATTTCTCGGCGCTGACCATTTTCCTCAACATCGTGGTCGACACCGCGGGCACGCTGTACGGCGGCGCGATCATGCTCAAGCTGATCCTGCCGCAGTGGCCGCTGTGGGAGATCGTCGCGGTGCTGGCGCTGTCGGCCGGCGTCTACACCGTCGCCGGCGGCCTGCGCGCGGTGATCTACACCGAGACCGTGCAGGCGGTGATCCTGTTGGGCGCATCGGTGTTCATTGCGGTGTTCGCCTTCGACAAGGCCGGTGGCTGGAATGCGGTGATGCGCGCGGTGGATCCCGCGCGGCTGTCGCTGATCCGCCCGATCGACGATCCGGGCGTGCCGTGGCTCGGCCTCGTGCTGGGCGTGCCGCTGCTGGGGTTCTACTTCTGGTGCACCAACCAGTTCATGGTCCAGCGCGTGCTGTCGGCGAAGGACGAGAACCACGGTCGCTGGGGCGCGCTGTTCGCGGGACTGCTGAAGCTGCCGGTGCTGTACGTGATGGTGCTGCCGGGCACGGCCGCGATCCTGCTGTACCCGCACCTCGAACGCCCGGACCTGGTGTATCCGACGCTGATCTTCGACCTGCTGCCGGCGGGGCTGGTCGGCATCGTGATCGCCGGCTTCTTCGCCGCGATCATGTCGTCGATCGCCAGCACCTTCAATTCCGCGGCCACGCTGGTGACGATGGATTTCGTGCGTCCGCGGCTGCCGAACGCCGACGGCGCGACGCTGGTGCGCGCGGGCCGCATCACCACGATCGTGTTCATGGTGCTGGCGGTGGCGTGGGCGCCGCAGATCGAGCGCTTCTCGTCGCTGTGGCAGTACCTGCAGGCGGTGCTGGCGTACGCGGTGCCGCCGGTGTGCGCGCTGTTCCTGGTCGGCCTGTTCTGGCGCGGCGCGAACGCCAAGGGCGCCGCCGCGGCGATCCTCGCCGGCCTGATCGGTGGTGGCGCGCTGTTCTGGGCGAACGTGCTGTCGCCGCAGCCGCTGGGCCTGCATTTCCTGCTCGTCGCGCCGATCCTGTTCGTGCTCAGCACGATCGTGCTGATCGCGGTCAGCGCCGTCACCGCGCCGCCGCCGGCGGGGCAGGTGGACGCGATGCTGTGGACGCCGGCGTTCTACCGCGACGAGACCCGCGCGCTGGCCGGCACGCCGTGGTGGCGCAACTACCGCGTGCAGTCGGCGCTGCTGCTGGCGCTGACCGCGGTGATCGTGTGGACGTTCCGTTAGCGTCGTTTCGTCGCCGCCGATCGCGCGAGTGGTAGAGCGGCCTGACCAGCCAACGGCTGGTCAGGCCGCTCTACCAAACCCGAAGGGTCACGTCGACGCGCGGACGATCAGCGTCGGCGGCAGCAGCGTGGAGTCGTGGGCGTCGCCGCGGATCGCGGCGATCACCGTGTCCACCAGCGCGACCGCGCCGCGGGCCAGTTCCTGGCGGACGGTGGTGAGCGGCGGGTGTGCGTGTTCGGCCAGCAGGATGTCGTCGAAGCCGACCACCGCCACGTCCTCCGGTACCCGGCGGCCGGCAGCGGCCAGTGCGCGCATCGCGGCGATGGCAATGACGTCGGAGGCCGCGACCACGCCGTCGAAGGCCAGCCCGGAGGCGATCGCCTCGGCCATGCGGGCCTCGGCATCGGCGGCGGCGAAGCCGGTGCGCACCAGCCGCTCCGGCGCGGCCTTCACGCCCGCGTCGCGCAGCGCCTGGCGGTAACCGTCGTGGCGGTGCGCGACTTCCGGCAGACGCTCGTCGCCGAGGAAGACGATGCGCTTGCGGCCGCGTTCGAGCAGGTGTTCGGTGCCCAGCCGCCCGCCGAGGCGGTTGTCGGTGCCCACCACCGCGTACTTCTGTCCGGCCAACTGCGAGCCCCAGACCGACAGCGGGATGCCGGCGCGTGCGGCCTCGTTGATCGCCGCGTGCTCGGAGCTCTGGCCGATCAGGATCACGCCGTCGCTGCGGCCAGGCTGCTGCAGGCGCCGCACCCAGCCGTCCTGGTGCACCGCGATCTTCGCCAGCAGCATGTTGTAGCCGCGGTCGGCGAGGGTGTCGGCCAGGTGCGCCAGCATGGTCATCATGAACGGGTCGACCAGGTGCGGCTCGCGCTCGTGGACGAGGGGCACGCCGACCGTGATCACCCCGGTCTGGCGCGAGCGCAGGCTGCTGGCGACCGGATTGACCGTGTAGCCCGCTTCCTCGGCCAGCCTGCGGATCCGCTCGCGGGTGCTGGCGGCGATCATCGGGCTGTCCTTGAGCGCCCGAGATACGGTGGATTCGGACACGCCGGCGAGGCGGGCGATGTCCGACATCTGCAGGTTGGTCGGGGGCTGCGAGACCCGACGGCGAGGTGCGTTCATGCGCCTAGCCTCCGCCAAAACCGCGACCCCGATCAAGTTGCGGTGCGGGAGCGCCGCAACCGGCACGGAAACGGCAGGCCGGAAGACGGTAGCGGCAGACGATACCGGTGGAGGGCGGGACCGCTACGGGGGCGGGCTGCGGTTGCATTCCGCTGGCCGATGCGGAAGGCTGCCGGCATGTCCGCCTGTTCAGGGTCGGGGTCGAAGGGCCCCGCGGAGGCGGATCCGGGGTAAACGCACCGTGCCGGTGCACGAGGGCGGAGGATGGACGATTTGGCCGGGATTCTGACCCTGCTGGGGCTTGCGCTGCTGAGCATCCCCATCCTGCTGGTGGTGGCGCTGATCAAGCTCGGCACCGCCCGCGCCCGGATCGACGAACTGGAACGCGACGTGCAGGGCCTGCACGCGCGGGTGTCCGATCTCGAATCCCGCCCCGCGCCGCTGCGTGCGCCTGCGCAGGCTGCCGTGGCCGAGACGCCGGTGGCCCGCGCGCCCGCGGTGTTCGTCCCGCCGCCGGCCGCACCCGCCGCCGAACCGGCACCCGCGTCCGAACCGCAGCCGGTGCGTCCGGCCGCCGCGGTGCCGCCGCCGCTGCCTGATCGACCGGCGCCCGCCGCGCCGTCCGCGCATCCGGCCGATCCGCTGCCGCCGCGTCCGCAGCCGCAGGCGTGGACGCCGCCGGAACCGCAGCGCGACGTCGTCGGCGAGGCCGTGGGCCGCGCGGTCGACGCGGTCCGCCGCTGGTTCACCGAGGGCAACGTGCCGGTGAAGATCGGCATGCTGGTGCTGCTGGCCGGCGTCGCCGCGCTGCTGAAGTACGCCAGCGACCAGGGCTGGATGTACGTGCCGATCGAAGTGCGCCTGGCCGGCGTCGCCGCTGCCGCGCTCGGCGGGCTGGTGTTCGCCTGGCGCCAGCGCGAGGCCCGCCGCGGGTTCTCGCTGTCGCTGCAGGGCGGCGCCATCGGCGTGCTGATGCTGGTGACGTTCGCCGCGTTCAAGCTCTACGGGCTGATCCCGGCAGGCGCCGCGTTCGCGATCACCATCGCGCTGGTCGCCGGGCTGGGTGTACTGGCCGTATTGCAGGAGTCGATGGCGCTGGCGGTGTTCGGCATCCTCGCCGGCTTCCTCGCGCCGATCTGGCTGTCCACCGGCAGTGGCAACCACGTCGCGCTGTTCTCGTACTACGCGGTGCTGAACCTCGGCATCTTCGGCATCGCCTGGAATCGCCCTTGGCGGCTGCTCAACCTGCTGGGCTTCGTCTTCACTTTCGCCATCGGCACGCTGTGGGGCGTGCTGGACTACGCGCCGGCGAAGTTTGCGACCACCGAGCCCTTCCTCGCGCTGTTCTTCGTGCTGTACCTCCTGATCCCGGTGTTCTACGCGCACCGGCGCACGCTTGGCGCCGATGGCAATGTCTACCGCTCGGTGGACGGCGCGCTGGTGATCGGCACGCCGCTGGTGGTGTTCGCGTTGCAGGCGGGCCTGCTGCACGGCGCGCCGTTCGGCGACGACCGCATGCCGCTGGCGCTGTCGGCGCTGGCGATGGCCGCGGTCTACGCCGGGCTGGCCGGCCTGCTGCGCCGGCATCCGCGCTTCGCGCCGCTGCTGCAGACCTGGGCGGTGCTGGCGGTGGGCTTCGCCACGCTGGCGGTGCCGCTGGCGCTGTCGGCGCGGGCCACGGCCAGCGTGTTCGCGGTGGAAGGCGCGGTGCTGGTGTGGCTGGGCGTGCGCCAGGACAAGCGCCTGCCGCAGTTCACGGGCCTGGCGCTGCAACTGGCGGCGGCGGTGGCCTACATGGCCGGCGTCGGCGGCATGAGCACCGGTTTCTCGTCGATGGACGCCGCGTCGATCACGCCGATCGCCAATCCCGCGTACATGAGCGCGCTGCTGATCGCGATCGCCGGGTTCGGCACCGCGTGGACGTACCGGCGCACGCTGGACGCCGGCGTGGTGTCGCTGTTCGCGCTGTGGGGCCTCGGCTGGTGGACGTTCGCCGGCGCGCAGGAAGTGCTCGACCACGTGTCGTTCCGCTACCGCGTGGATGCGCTGTTCGCCTTCTTCGTCGCGACCGGCTGGTTGACGGCGGAAGTGCGCCGCCGCGTCGAGGAATTCCCGGCCTTCGGAGGCACCGCGGCGCTGGCGCTGCTGATCGGCGTGCCGTTCGCGATGGCGCAGTCCGCCACGCACGACCATCCGTTCGCGCAGGGCGGTGCGCTGGCGTGGCTGCTGTATGCCGTCGCCGGCTGGCGCACGCTCGCTTGCCTGCGCGAGACCGGGATGGCGGTGCGCCTCGCCGCGCACGGCGGCTGGTGGTGGTCGTGGGTCGCGGCGATCGCGCTGGGCGCGTTCCATCTGGTCTATCGGGACAGCTACGCCGGCGCCGCCTACGTGCCGGGCATGGGCGACGGCTGGCGCATCGTCGCGCTCGGCCTGCCGGTGCTGCTGTTCGCCGCGGCGCTGCGGCTGCGGCCGTCGCTGCTGGCGCCGCCGCTGGCGCAAGGCTTCGACGACTACCGCCGGGTGCTGGTGGCGTCCGCGGCGGTGGTGCTGGCCTTCGGCTGGCTGCTGTCGCTGCTGTTCCCCGGCGACAGCGATCCGCTGCCGTGGGTGACGGTGCTCAATCCGCTGGAACTGTTCCAGCTCGCGACACTGGCGCTGCTGGCACAGGGCGTGTGGGCGCGCGAGGGGCGCGGCCGCATCGGCGTGCCGCTGTTCGCGCTGGCCGCGTTCGGCTGGATCACCTTCGCGACGCTGCGCGGCGTGCACCACTGGGGCGATGTGGCCTGGTCGCCGTCGATGCTGGGCAACGGCGTGGTGCAGACCGCACTGACCGTGGTGTGGAGCGTGCTGGGCGTGCTGGGCTGGATCTTCGGCTCGCGCCGCGGCGACCGCCTGCTGTGGGGTTCCGGCGCGGTGCTGATGGGCGTGGTGCTGCTCAAGCTGCTGCTGGTCGACCGCGGCAACCTCGGCGATATTTTCGGTATCGTCTCGTTCATCGCCTACGGCCTGCTGTGCGCAGCGGTCGGGTATTTCGCCCCGGCGCCGCCGCGGCGTGCCGCCACGGAGTCCGTCGCATGATCGTGTCCCGCTGTCGTCGTTTCTTCCGCCATGCCGCCGTGCCGGCCGGTGCCGCGCTCGCCGTTGCGCTGGCCTGCGCGGCGTCCGTCGCCCAGGCCGCGCAGCCCGGCGACTACGCCTACCGCTGGCCGTTGGCCGCCGACGGCGGCAACGCCGCGGCGTGGCAGTTCGAGCTCACGCCCGAGGTCTACGCCGCGCTGTCCGATCCGCAGCTCGGCGACTTCGAGGTGTTCAACGCCGACGGCCAATCGGTGCCGGTGGCGCGGCTGACGCTCGATCCGCAGGCGCAGCCGGGCGTGGCCGACGTGGCGCTGCCGGTGTTCGCGCTGCCGCGCGCCGCGGACGGCAGTGGCGACGACGTGTCGCTGCGGCTGGAGCGCGACGGCACTGGCCGCCTGCACCTGCTGGAAGCCAACGTCGACGCCGGCCAGCCGCAGACGCTGATCGACTACGTGCTGGACGCCGACCTCAACCGCGATCCGACCCGGCCGGCGACGGTCGACCGGCTCGAACTGCACTGGCCGGGATCGGCCGACGCCCGCACCCGCTTCGCGGTGGACGGCAGCGACGATCTGGAACACTGGCAGACGCTGGTCGATGCCGCCGCCGTCGTCTCGCTGCACCAGGGCGGGGCGATGCTGCAGCGGCGCGACATCGCGCTGCCGGCCACCGGCCTGCGCTACCTGCGCCTGCGCCAGCTCGACGGCGATCCGCTGCCGGGCCTGCAGGTCACCGCGCGGCGGCTGCGCGCCGGCGCCTCGGTGCCGCAGTGGCGGCGGGTGGCGGCGACGTTCGAGGGCGAAGCCGCGGACGAATTCGGCAAGGGCAAGGTCTATCGCTACCGGTTGCCGGCGACGCTGCCGGTGGGCCGCGTCGGCATCGGCCTGGGCGCGGACAACGCGACCGCCGACGTGATCGTCGATGCGCGCCGTGACGGCGCGGCGGACGATCGCACCGGCTGGGTGCCGATGGGCCGCACGCTGGTGTTCCGGCTGCGCCAGGGCGGCGTGCAGGTGGACAACGAGGACTTCGTGCTGACCGCGCCGATGGCCGCGCGCGACTGGCGGCTGCGCAGCCCGGTGGCGCTGGCGCCGCCGCCGACGCTGGCGGTCGGCTACCTGCCGGACCGGTTCGTGTTCCTCGCGCAGGGCCGCGGGCCGTTCGTGCTGGCCGCGGGCAGCCGCGTCGCGCGTCGCGAGTCGCTGCCGGTCGAGGCCGCGCTGGCCCCGCTGCGCAAGCGGCTGGGCGCCGACTGGACGCCGCCGTCGGCCACGCTCGGCGCGCGCGCCGAAGCGGCCGGCGCCAAGGCCTACGCCGAGCCCGAAAAGCCGCTCGACTGGCGGCGCTGGATGCTGTGGGGCTTCCTCGTGGTCGGTGCGGCGGTGGTCGGCGGTTTCGCGCTGACCCTGCTGCGCCAGCGCGGTGCCGGGGCCGACGAGGCCGACGCCGTGCCGCCGCCGCCGGAGCCCGCACCGCCGCCGCCGGTGGCCCGATTTGATGCCGGCCCGCCGGAACAGGGAAAATCTCCGTTCGATTCCCACGATCACCCCCCGGATTCCGCCTGAGGAATCCCCTCACGGAGCCCCGCATGTCCATCCTCCGCATGTCCGACCTCGACCTGACCGGCAAGCGCGTGCTGATCCGCCAGGATCTCAACGTGCCCATCTCGTTCGAGCATGGCGCCGACGGCAAGGTCACGTCCGACCAGCGCATCGTCGCGTCGCTGCCCACGCTCAAGCTCGCGCTGGAGAAGGGCGCGGCGGTGATGGTGATGTCCCACCTCGGTCGTCCGAAGGAAGGCGTGTGGAGCGAGGCCGACTCGCTGGCGCCGGTCGCCGCGCGCCTGTCCGAACTGCTCGGCCGTGACGTGCCGCTGGTGAAGGACTGGGTGGATGGCGTCGACGTGCAGCCCGGCCAGCTGGTGCTGCTCGAGAACTGCCGCATGAACGTCGGCGAGGGCAAGGACGACGAAGCCCTGTCGCGGAAGTACGCCTCACTGTGCGACGTGTTCGTGATGGACGCCTTCGGCACCGCGCACCGCGCGCAGGCGTCGACGCATGGCGTGATCAAGTTCGCGCAGCAGGCCGCGGGCGGCCCGCTGCTGATGGCCGAACTCGACGCGCTGGCGAAGGCGCTGCAGCATCCGGCACGTCCGTTGCTCGCGATCGTCGCCGGCAGCAAGGTCAGCACCAAGCTCGAACTGCTGTCGTCGCTGGTGGGCAAGGTCGACCAGTTGATCGTCGGCGGCGGCATCGCCAACACCTTCATCGCCGCGATGGGCCACGGCGTCGGCAAGTCGCTGGTCGAAGCCGACCTGATCGACACCGCGAAGCAGATCATGGCCGACGCGAAGGCGCGCGGCGCCGAGATCCCGGTGCCGACCGACGTCGTCGTCGCGCCCGAATTCAAGGCCGATGCGCCGGCGACGGTGAAGGCGGTCGATGCGGTCGCGGCCGACGACATGATCCTCGACATCGGCCCCGACACCGCCGCGCGCTACGCCGCGCTGATCCAGGCCGCCGGCACGGTGGTGTGGAACGGCCCGGTCGGCGTGTTCGAGTTCGACGCCTTCGGCAAGGGCACCGAGACACTGGCGCGCGCGATCGCGGCCAGCAACGCGTTCTCGATCGCCGGCGGCGGCGACACCCTCGCCGCGGTCGACAAGTACGGCATCGAGGACGACGTGTCCTACATCTCCACCGGCGGCGGCGCCTTCCTCGAATTCCTCGAAGGCAAGACCCTGCCAGCCGTCGCCGCGTTGCAGGCCCGCGCCGGCTGACCGACGCGATGCCCGGTGTCTTCCTGGCGCCGGTATGCGGTGCCGATCTGGATGCGCTGCTGGCGTTCGAGGTCGGCAACCGCGCCTTCTTCGAGGCGCGGATCAACGCGCGTCCGGCCGGTTACTACGCACGCGAAGCCGTCGCCGCCGCGATCGAGGCGGCGGAGGCGGATGCGCGCACCGGCCTCGGTTTCCAGTACCTGATCCGCGACGAGGCCGGACAGCTCGTCGGACGCGTGAATTTCTCGCGGGTGCGGCGCGCGCATTTCCATTCCGCCGAACTGGGTTACCGCATCGGCGAAGCGTTCAACGGCCGCGGCCATGCCAGCGCGGCGGTGCGCGGCGCCCTTGCGCTGGCGTTCGGCGAACTGGGCCTGCGCCGGATCGAAGCCGTCACGATGGCCGGCAATGCAGGCTCGATCCGCGTGCTCGAGCGCAACGGATTCCTCCTCTTCGGGCGTTCCACGCGCAGCTTCGAGCTGGGCGGGCAGTGGCACGACACCCTGCATTTCGAGCGACACGCCGATCAGGCGGCCGATGGTGCAGGCGCCGAGGCCTGACGGCAGCGCCCCCGGGGCCGTTTCAGCGGATCGATGCCCGTTTCGTTCCGTGCCGGTCGCACGTCGTGCGATGCACAACCCGTGTTATACCTGCGGTGCCCCGTGTGATCCGGGCGGCTTCATCCCGCCGTCCTTCGCCTAAGGTTCGTCTGTCCGCATTGCGGTCGACGCCATTCCCGTCCACGGGGCACCCCGGTCCGATCGCATTCCCGGCGCGATGCCGCGCGGTCGTATCGCGGTTCCATTTCGTATCGCCATTTCGTCCAAGGAGGAACCCATATGCGCAATACGCAGAACACCCGTCCCTCGTCCGCCCGCCATGCCGCCGTGCTGGCGTTCACCGCGCTGTCCATCGCCGCCATCGGCGGTCCCGTCGCTGCCGCCCGCCCGGTCCATGCCGCGCAGGCCCGCGCGCCGCAGACCCTGTCGGAAGACGCCCCCGCCCGCGGCGAACTCCGCCTGCCGGTCGAGGCCCGCGGCAACTGGATGCGCGAGTACGTCCAGTTGCGCGTCGCCCAGCAGAACCTGCGTTTCGCCGACGAACCGCTGACCGAAGCCGAGATCAAGGCGATGTTCACGCCGAAGATCGTCGGCGGCACCGTCGCCGGTGCGACCGACAATCCGTTCCAGGTCGCCCTGCTGACCAAGAGCGTCGCCAACAACTTCAACGCCCAGTTCTGCGGCGGCACGCTGGTGAAGGCCAACGTCATCGTCACCGCGGCCCACTGCAGCGACTTCGTCACCGCCAGCCAGGTCCAGGTGCTCACCGGCACCCGCAACCTCGACGGCACCGGCACCCGCCGCAACGTCACCAAGATCGCGATCCACCCGAGCTGGAATCCGAACACGATGGACTACGACGTCGCGGTGTGGACGCTGTCGTCGTCGACCTCGGGCATCCCGTTCGCGTCGATCGCCAGCGCCGATCCGGCGGTCGGCACCAACCTGCTGGTGACCGGCTGGGGCGCGCTGACCGAAGGCGGCAGCTACCCGACCACCCTGCGCAAGGTGACGGTGCCGCTGGTGAGCACCACCAACTGCAACGACGCCAACTCGTACAACGGCCAGATCACCGCGCGCATGATCTGCGCCGGCTACGATGCCGGCGGCAAGGACAGCTGCCAGGGCGATTCGGGCGGTCCGCTGACCCAGGGCAGCATCCTGACGGGCATCGTCAGCTGGGGCGACGGCTGCGCCCGTGCCAACAAGCACGGCATCTACACGCACGTGTCGAACAGCTCGATCCGCAGCTTCATCCTGACCCAGGCCGGTCTCTGATCGCGCCTGTGCATGTCGCTTCGGCGGCGTGCGAACGGCCCCCCGCTTGTCGGGGGGGTCTTTTTTTGCTTGTCGTCGACGGAGGCCGATGGTGCCTTCCGGTTTCGGACGCTAAGTGCGTCGTGTCGACAGATCCACGCAGATCGTCCCCACGACACGACAGCGCGGTGCACTCGGATTCAACAGGAAACCCGGAGGGCGGCGGACAGGAGGTCCGCCGTTTTTCGACGAGGCAGGACGCCTCGTCGAAAAATCCCGGGCACGTCTCCGATGGCCGATTTGAATCGGCCCTGAGTGTTTCTTTGGTGACTTTCTTTGGGTGTGTCAGATTTTTTGTGTGCTCGGGGCGGACATCGATTCAGGGCAGTTCACGTGGTCTTGTGAAGCGGTCACC
>NZ_JBQUZW010000009.1:0-200428 GCF_056313665.1 Lysobacter sp. DMC104
TTCTTCATGAGTTCTCCTTGGTCTGTCGAGGGTAGAGAACTCACCTCCCGGGCGGCTACATGATTCGTCTCAGGTCACCGCCTCATACTCTGGACTGTCGAATTCCATGCTGTCTAAATTCAGGGCGCGGAGGGCGATCACAGCGCTGTCCGCTATGCGTGCCGCTTGCTTTGTTTCGCCCTGATGGCAGGCATACACGCTTGTCCAGACCAACCGCTCCCGGTCTGACATCTGGTGCCATGGCATGAATGAAGTCATTGTGATCTCCTGAATTGAAAATTCGACGAGCACAACCATGCGGCCTGGAGTGAGAAGCTCTCGCCATCGACCTGACGATCTCCATGTCGAGCTAAGCGTTAACCCGCACAAGCGCCGGCACCACATTACCGGCCGACGGTGAAACAGCGAATTTTCTTATGATATTTCGACAGGAATGACGTCATATGGTATTTCTTTGTCACCGAAATGCTGCCAACTTTCGGCATTCATGCGGGGCCTCTCTCGTAAGCAATGCAAGGATGCCGGCATAACCAAGGGGGGAGGTTGTTCTTGACCGACCTCGGACATAGAGGTACCTGAGCCATCACTGTTCATCAGGAAGTCCACCGCGTGGTCGCAATGGGCAGCGATGAGGTCCCGATGATCCACCAGCCAATCTCCCATCGCAGAATTCGCGCAGTAGCAGTCGAAGGGGCGCGTACCCGTCGCCGCGTCGTTCTCTCTTTCTAACGACAACCGACAGGCTCTGGCCCAGATTTTTCTGCGCCACCGACGTTCGGCACGGCCTCGTGTATAAGAATCCGGCGGTAACGCTGGCCTTCCGCGCACGTTCTTGCCTCTAGGCGTGGCATGCCATTCATCAAGCAGAATCTCCTTGGCCTGCTCCAATTCGACTTTCTTCGGCTGGAAGCTCGGATCCCAACGCAACATTCTTGTTTGGATCAAGTAATGCCAGGTATCGAACTGTTCGCCCGAATAGCCATGAGCATCAGCAAACAGAAGCGCCGCTTCGTTTAGTTCTGCTCTTAGCGCCTTGACCTGCCAATTCCAAGCCATGTCTTGCGCTTCGCGATACAGCATCAGGAGCAATTGCAATGCATCAAGCGTTGCCCGCTTCGCGGTGTCGTTGATGCCATGAGGAAGTTCGCCCAGTCTTTCCAACCATGAGGCTGTGTTTGCATCGTATTCGCTGATCAGGCCGAGCGTCATACCGTGCGATACATCGACAAAATCCAGTCGGACGAGTCCATGCAAGCGCAACAACCTCTGTATGTCTTCACCATCTCGCGCACTTCGCGAGTGACGTGCCCCCAGCAGTTCCCACAGCGGGTGCTTGTAGCTGGCATGTGCACTCCTGTATTTGGCCTTGTCAGGCACGAACTCTGCAAAGTGCCTGAGCAATGACCGCGACGGTGCTACCGCCTGAACGCGATCAGGGTCGTAGCCGTCCAGTTGGATGGACTCGAACCGCCGGCTGACCGAGAGATCCCTGGAGAGAGGATGTCTTGGATGGTTCCGATCGAGTTCGGCGATCTCATCAACGCCGGCGATACGGACGATGTCTCCTAGCCAGTGCCAAGCCTTGGCCCGGGCAACCGGCTCTCTGAACGTTCCTGACGGACGCCCGGTACTTTTAGAGTGTAATGAGTATTTTGTGCTCATCCCGAGGTCGAGATGATGTGGTCTATTGGCGCAAATGTCCATGCATGACCACGACTGACCAAAGAAAATGACTATAAAAAAGTCAACGGCCCGCCAACTTATCCAAGCCGATCTGCTCCAAGTTTTTTTGGAGCGATATGGAGAATTGATGGACGCTGCCGCACTTGGAGCGCTGTTCGGGTTCCCGAGTGACCGTGCATTCCGCCGGGCAGTCGCCAAGGGAGCGCTGCCCATTCCGGTGTTCCGGATACCGGGGCGGCCGGGCGCTCATGCCAGAACCAGAGACGTGGCGGCATGGCTACGCGATGTCGGCCAGTCGGGCTGATGACGCCCCTTTATCTCTACAAGCCGTAAGGAGGAAAGCCGCGGATCGAACGCATCCGCATGAAACAACGAGGCCAGAAACGACAAAGGCCCAAGCGTTGCAGCGCTTGAGCCTCGTCGCATCGGCTTGCCCTGAGGCGCCGAAAGAATTGTCGATGTGAACCCGACAATCGAACGGTACCCCCATCCGGCAACTGCGTCAAGCAGCTGTGGTGGGAGCGTGTGCGCCGCTGAAGGGCAAGGGCCTCAGGACCCAACTCGGTCGCCATATCGGCGACCCCACCTGAGGAACCACCATGAACGTATACAGCGAGGCACAACGCCTGCGCGGCCGACTAGCAGCACCCATCGATCCGACAACCATCGAGGTTATACGCGTGCAGTTGGAGGCACGCACCATCCCCCTATCCTACGGTTCGCATGTGCGCGGGTGGCATCCAGTTCGCCCCGGACATGGATCCATCGCATTCGAGTCGAAGCTTGAGGCTCGTCTGATCACCCGGCTCGCGCAATTGCCAGAGCTGGTGTCCATCGTTTCGCAGCCCATCACGGTGCACTACCGGCAAGCCGGTACCTGGCGGCGCTACACCCCTGATTTTCTTGTCGAGTTGTCGTCAGTGCCGATTGAGCTGGCTGCGCTTGGATTCTGGCGGCGCACGCTCGTCGAGGTAAAGCAGCTCAATCGTGCCCTCCAGGCAGAGGCGAACTTAGTCCACCAGTTTGCTGCCGCATGCCTGGCCACTGGCCATCCCATCGCCTTGGTGACGCAGGTGGACATGTCACCCGAGACCAGGGAGGCGCGCCATGCTGCATGAGCTCAAGCCCGGTTGCCACGTGGTCTACCATGGCATGCTCGGCATGCTTGAGGAGTTCGTCCGGCACGATAGCGCTCTAGTGCGGCTGGAAGAGGACGGCGGCATTGTCGAGGTGCCTCGTGCCGCGTTGATCGCCTTGGCAGCGCCCGACAAGACGCTGGACAGGATTGAGCTGAACCGGATCGATCCTGTGGTGTGGAAGCAGGCAGAAGCTCGGGCCAAGGCTGTGCGTGAAGTGATGGCATGCCTCGAAGGGCGTACGCAATTGGCTAGGCGGAAAGCGCGAGAGCTGCGTCTCAGCGAACGCCAGTTCTGGCGAATGCTCGCGGACTACCAGCGCCACAGGATGGTCAGCGCAATGATCACGAAGGTCGGCGGACGACGCGTCGGCACTACGATTCTGGACGCTGAGGTCGAGCACATTATCGCCAAGCGCTACGAGTCAGATTACCTGCAGCGTGAACGCCCCACGATTAAGGCATTGTTCGAACGGATCGCAGCCGATTGTCGCCAGGCCGGAAGGAAGCCTCCGACACAGGCCACCGTTCGGCGACGGGTGGCTCGATTGGCGGGGCGTGTGGCCCTGCTGAAGCGCGAAGGCAGCAAGCGCGCCAAGTACAACTATGACCCGATGCCGGGCCACGTGGAGGTTTCACGCCGGTTGGAGCGGGTTGAGATCGACCATACACCGCTGGACATGTTTGCCCTGTCTGACGACGTGCTGTGCGCGTACGTCGGTCGACCTTGGCTGACAGTCGCAATCGATGTCTTCACGCGCTGTGTACTCGGCATCCATATCGGATTCGAACCGCCAAGTGCGCTGTCAGTGGCACTGTGCCTGACTCACGCAGTCCTGCCCAAGTCACCGGCCGAAGAGGTCGGCGTGCCCCTGGACTGGATCATGCATGGGCTACCGAGGGAAATCGTGGTCGACAACGGCAAGGACTTCCAGTCCGAAGCGTTCCGCCGCGGTTGTGGCGAATACGGCATCCAGCTCAGCTACCGACCTGTAGGATCACCGCATTATGGCGGCACCATCGAGCGCCTGATCGGCACGATGGTCGGGCAATGCCATCTTTTGCCCGGCACGACCAAGAACTCGATCAAAGCCAAGGGTGACTACAACCCGCAGATGCACGCGACAATGACGCTCAGCCAAGTGCGTCGCTGGTTCGTCGAGCAGTTGCTCGGGCGTTACCACACAAGGGAGCACCGGATACTGCGCGTCCCGCCGCTGGTGGCATGGCAGCAGGCAGCGAACCACGAGGAGGGTAACGACAATGCTGCCCACTAACCCTCTTGAATTCCTGGCAGCGTTCTTGCCCGGCGAAGACCGCGTGCTGACCCGCACAGGAGTCGAGATTCATCGGCTGCAGTTCTGGGCCGACGGACTCGAAGTGTGGGTGGGGCAGCGCGCCACGGTCCGGGTGCACTACGACCCGCGCGACATTACCTATGTGTACGTACGCACGCCAGTCGGAACGTTGATCAGGGCGAACGTCACCACGCCCGGCGTGAAGGCGATCTCACTCGCGGAGTGGTCGGCGCGCCGCCAGCATGAGCGCGCCTTGTCTTGCAATCCGAGCCTGACAAAACAGGCGGACGAAAGCCTGCGGCGCAATGACGAGAGCATCAAGCAAACCAAGATATCGCGCGCCGTCAAGCGTCGTCAGGCCACGGCCGCGGCAGGTGATCGCTATCGCGATAAGTCCAGCCCCACGCCGCACGAAACTCATGAAGGACCTGAAGCCCTCCCGATGCTTGCCGGGATAACCCAATCTTTTGCCGTCGAGGAACTCGACTATGATCTTTGACAGCCACGACACAACGGAAACTGCCCCGTCCACGACAGCTGCCGTGATGTCACCGGACGCCGTCTTGCCGGGGAATCGCTTGCATCCGGCGGCAGAGCGGGCACTGCAGTCCGGGACGCGCGACCGGATGGTGATGGCGATCCGTGACCATGTCATCCACTACCCCGCACTGGACCAGATCATCACCGAGGCCGAATGGATGGTGTACGAACCGCGCCAGACCCGCGCCCGCGGGCTGATCGTGGTGGCCAATCGCGGCAATGGCAAGACCAGCCTCTCCAGGCTGATTCACGGCCGCTTCGATGCCTACGACAGCCCCGGCCTGCCGTGCGTATTGCGCATCTCGATCTCCGGTGTGCGCGATGCCCGTTCTCTGTACGGGCGCATCCTGGAGGAACTCGGCAGTCCGGCACGCATCTCCCATCGCCTTAGCGACCGAGAACTGCTCGTCCAACGACTATTGCGCGAAGTCGACTGCCGCCTGCTTGTTCTGGACGAAGTGCAGGATGTGCTGTTGGGCAGCGATCGCGAACAGCAGCGTGCGCTGGAAGGAATCAAATTGTTGATGAACGAATTGAGCCTGCCGATCCTCGCCTTCGGTACGGACAGGGCTGGACAAGGGTTCGGCGCGGATCCGCACCTGCAGGCGCGCTTCAGCCACTTCGCAATGCCGACCTGGAAGGCGGACAACACGCTGGCCAATTTTCTCGCGACGTACGAACGCCTTTTACCGCTCAAAGAGCCCTCGAACTTGGCGGCAGCGGAGAAAGTCGCATACCTAGCAAGAATGAGCGAAGGCGTACTCGGCAAGATCGTCACGCGGGTGCAGAATGCGGCCCTTGCGGCCATCGTCGACGGCACCGAGCACATCACCATCGCGCACCTAAAGGCCGCGGTCACACGACCGGCGGTGTGCGGGCTGCGCCCGGACAACGCGGACTGCTAAGCCATGGCCAGAGCGTCCCTATGCCTGCGCGTCGACTCGCCATATCCTGGCGAGTCGATGTCATCATTTCTATCAAGGGCAGCGCAGTTCTATGCCATGCCGGCACCCGCCCTGCTCAAAGAGTTGTTGCAGGGGCGGAGCTGGTCGAGCACCGAACGTCGGGACCTTGACCTCGCGCCTTCGCCGGTGCTGTTGCAACGACTGTCGGAGACTGTTCGTAACTGGCAGCCACTGATCGAGGAACCGCAGGGGTTCATGAGCTGGACCCTCGCACAACGCTGGCGCCACGCCTACTGCCCAACCTGCTTCTTGGAAGATCTAGCAGCGGGGCGAACACCGTACTTTCGTAACGACTGGATCCCGGCACTGGTGACGACGTGTTGGAAGCACGGCACCCCACTGTTCGATTGGGAGATGGTGCGTTCCGGTGGGTGGCGTTACTGGCCGCAAACTTGACTGCACAAAGAGCGCGTGGCCCGGGACATCCCGGCTTTCATGCAGAGCCACCTCGACTTGGTGAAGCAGTTGGGGAGCCCAGCTGAGTCGGTCGTCGACGTCGGTGGTCGGATGCCGGCCTCCGAGGCACTCGCCTACCTGCACCAATTGCAAACTCTGGTCGAGAAGCCTGCAGGAATACCGATGCCGCGGCCCGAATCGTTCAGGACGGACTTGGGGGCGCTACGTTCTATCGCCCGGGAACTCGTGCGGTTCGTCTCCAGGTATCAAGACCAGCACAGAGAGCCACCCATCGCGACGGTGATTTGCCCGCCAGAAGCCTCGGACTGGATCGCGCCGATCCCCCCCAGTGCGGCCCGGCGTAGGTGGGAGTACACAGAGTTCGGGATACGGCAGACGGGTTGCATCCGTTGGCGGCGGTGTTACGCCTTGTTCACCGCCCGGACCCTGCTGGGGATGGAGCGGTTCAGGTTCCTTTTCCCGCCAGCGCCTTCGACAGCGTTCTCTCCATGGCGGGAGTGGTGGCTGGAGTGGGTACGACCGCGATTAGGTACCGAGCAGCAAGGTTCACTGGACTGGTATCGGCAATCGGTGCTTTGTGATGACTAGGGTTGCTGCGGCGAATCCTTTTAAGTAATTGAATTACAATCATTTTTGATCAACGGAAACGGCTCAACTGACACGGTTAAGCACGCGCTGACATGGTCAATTGGTTTGCTGACACCGTTAAGTGTTCTCGACACATCAGATGGCTTTCCGTTCCATGAATGGAACACAGGGAACTCCGCGCGGCTTTAGCACTCCAAGGACCCGACTGCTAACATCCATGACCATGACCCAGACCAACGCACCCACCGCCCTGATTCCCAACAGCCTGCCGGTCCCCGCGTTGAACGGCCTGAGCGCGCTCGGCTCGCTTGAGGCCTACGTCGGCGCCGTGCACCAGATCCCGGTCCTGTCGGCCGAGGACGAGCAGGCCCTCGCCCGCCGCTACCACGAACAGAACGACCTCGACGCCGCCCGCGAACTGGTGCTGTCGCACCTGCGCTTCGTGGTCCACGTCGCCCGCGGCTACAACGGCTACGGCCTGCAACTGTCGGACCTCATCCAGGAAGGCAACATCGGCCTGATGAAGGCGGTGAAGCGCTTCGATCCCGCGATCGGCGTGCGCCTGGTGTCGTTCGCGGTGCACTGGATCCGCGCCGAGATGCACGAGTTCATCATCAAGAACTGGCGCATCGTGAAGGTCGCGACCACGAAGGCGCAGCGCAAGCTGTTCTTCAACCTGCGCCGCAGCAAGACCCGCCTGGGCTGGCTCAACGCCGAGGAAGTGCGCAACGTCGCCAAGGATCTCAACGTCTCCGAGCGCGAAGTGCTGGAGATGGAAGCGCGCCTGTCCGGCCGCGACATCGGCTTCGACGCCCCGGACGACGCGGACGACGACCACGCCCCGCCGGCGCCCTCGGCCTACCTCGTCGCCGAAGGCGAAGATCCGGCCCAGGCCTACGAGGCCGCCGACAGCGAGGCCGACCAGCTGGAACTGCTGCGCGAAGGCCTCGCCCGCCTCGACGCCCGCTCGCGCGACATCGTCAAGCGCCGCTGGCTGGAGCCGGACAGCAAGGTCACGCTGCAGGAACTGGCCGACCAGTACGGCGTCTCCGCCGAGCGCATCCGCCAGATCGAGGCCAACGCGCTGAAGAAGATGAAGGCGCTGTTCGCGGCCTGATCCGCAACGGCATCGCCGGCACCACATCACGAAGACACGACGACGGCCCGGGCTACCGGGCCGTCGTCGTTTCCGGGCCCCGCGCTGGCCGGTCGGGGGACTTGATCCTGTCCGGCGCCGGATTGCGCTGAAGGACATACGGGACGGATGCGGGCACGCGCTCGCGGACCGTCCCGCGTCCGCACCCGTGCGTGGCAGTGCGCTCCCTCGACGCGCTGCCGTCCGCCGGCCACCGGACGGAAACGCCCGTCCTTCCATCGCGTACCCCAAGGAGCCCCGCCATGCGATCCACCCTGCTCTCCCTCGCCGCCTCCGCCGCGCTCGGCGCCTCGCTGCTGCTGCCCGCCCCGGCCGCGCACGCCGGCAACGTCACCAACGCCCAGCTCGGCTGCTACGTCGACACCTACGCCTACGACTACGCCGAGATCGGCGAGTGCTACGGCGTGTGGACGCCGTCGACCGCCAACAATCCGAGCGTCGCCGTGTTCCAGGTCGTCGGCCTGACCGCCGGCAGCTACACCTTCTACTGGACCGATCTCGCCACCGGCCAGACCGGCATCTGCCCCACCGGCAACATCAGCTGCCTGCGCACGATCCGCGTCGGCCAGAGCAAGAGCGTGATGGTCACCGTGGTCGACAACGCGACCGGTGCCAGCAAGACGGTGTCGGCGACGGCGTACTACGAGGACGGCTGGAACTGATCGCGGCACGCACCCTCGCGTGATCCGGCGGCCCGGGAAACCGGGCCGTCGTCGTTTGGGGCCTCCCGACGCTGGCGACACGCGCCATTCACCGCGTTCCACGTCGCAGGTCTCAATCGCGGCGACGTCGCGTGGTTACGCTGCACGGGCCCGCGACGGACGCGGGCGTTCCCCCGACTCTTACATTGGAGGTAAGCGATGAAACTGCTGAATGGGCCGCTCGGCTTCACCCTGCTGGCCGCTGCCCTGCTGGCCGGCCATGCCGAACCCGCACGCGCCGGCGACGTGAGCAACGCCCGCGTGGACTGCTACGTCGACACCTACGCGTACGATGTGCCGACCGCAGGCGATTGCTATTCGGTGTGGACGCCGGGCACGGCCAACAATCCGTCCGTCGCCGTGTTCACGGTCGCCGGCCTGCCCGCGGGCAGCTATTCGTACCAGTGGCGGAACCTCGAGACCGGCGGCACGATCTGCGGCAATCAGGCTTACTGCCTGGTGTCGATCGCCACCGAAACCCGCGGCGACGGCTACGCCGCAGCGTCGGTGACGGTGACCGATACCCAGACCGGCGCACAGAAGTCGTCGACCGCCGAAGCCTATTACTTCGACGGCTACAACTGACGGCTGCGAGGGCAGCCGGAACCGATCACGGCAGGTTGCATCGCAGGATCGGGCGGCCCGGGCGACCGGGCCGTCGTGCCCGACAGGTGACGCCACCACCGCATCCGGACTAGGCTGGCATCGTTCATCCCCGGAGGCGACATGGACGACCGGATGCGGATCGCGCTGTTGATCGATGCGGACAATGCGTCCGCCTCGACGCTCGAATATGTGCTCGGCGAGATCGCAAGCCTCGGCGTGGCGAATGTCCGCCGCGCCTACGGCGACTGGGCCAGCGGCTCGCTGAAGTCGTGGCGCGACGCGCTGCTGGACAACGCGATCCAGCCGATGCAGCAGATCGCGTACTCGAAGAAAGGCAACGCCTCGGACATGGCGATGATCGTCGACGCGATGGACCTGCTCTACACCGGGCGGTTCGATGCCTTCGCGCTGATGTCGAGCGACTCCGACTTCACGCCGCTGGCGATGCGATTGCGCGCCGCCAACATGCAGGTCTTCGGCTTCGGGAAGGCGAACACGCCCATCGCCTTCAAGGCGGCCTGTTCGACGTTCTTCCTGGTGGATGCGGCCGATGACGCCGCGCCGGAGGAAACGCAGGCGACGCCGGCCATGCATTCTCCCGTCGAGGCCGCGAAACATGTCGCCGAGCCGGTCGTGACGGCCACGACAGAGGTCGCTGCGACGGCGACGAAATCCGCTGCGCAGCCCGCACGCCCGAAGCCATCGCCTGCCCAGCCGCCTGCAAAGCGCTCCGGCGCCCAGTTGCGCAGCGACACGGCGCTGGTGAACCTGCTCCTGGGCGCGATGGAAGCCGCGAAGGGCGAGGACGGCTGGTCCAAGTTGAGCAAGGTCGGCAATCACATCGCCAACCGCGGATCATTCACGCCGAAGAACTACGGGTACCGGACGCTCAAACCGCTGATCGTGGCCACGGAACTGTTCACTCTGCATCCCGACGGGAACCACATCCGCGCCAAGGGCGCGAAAGGCGCGAAGAAAAAGCCGGGCACGAAGTCCTGACGCCACCGCAAGAATCGGATATCGCGCAAGCGCACCGGCGCACATCCTGCGCGCACCCCTTCCCGGAGTGCCGCCATGTCCTTCCAGATCCATGCCCTGCCACTCGATGCGTTCGCGCCGCTGTTCGCGCTGTCCGACGATGACCTGCGTGCCCGCAACGCGCGCCGCGTGGTCGCCGACGGGCGGCCGGTATATCCCTGCCGCGTCAGCCTGCAGGACGCGACCGAAGGCGAACGCCTGCTGTTGCTGCCGCACGACCACCACGCCGTCGACACGCCGTATCGCGCGTCGGGGCCGGTGTACGTGCGCGAGGCCGCGATGCAGGCGATGCCCGCGATCGACGAGATCCCCGCACTGCTGCGCACGCGGCTGCTGTCGCTGCGCGCCTACGATGCCCGCGGCATGATGGTCTGGGCCGACGTGCGCCCGGGCACCGAGGCGGAAACGGCGATCGAGGAACTGTTCGCGATCGAACGCACCGCCTACCTGCACCTGCACTACGCCAAGCCCGGCTGCTACGCCTGTCGCGTCGTGCGCGCATGAGGCGAACGTGCCGCGCAGCGCGCGTCAATCACGACCGAGGATGATCCGGGCGCTGCGCTGGTAGCTCCAGTACGCCTGCGCCCAGTCGATCAGCACGACGAGGCGGTTGCGGAAGCCGATCAGGAAGAACACATGCGCGGCCAGCCAGAACCACCACGCGAGCAGGCCCGACAGCCGCAGGCCATGCACGTCGACCACCGCGGCCATGCGGCCGATGGTGGCGAGATTGCCGAAGTCGCGGTAGCGGAACGGCGGCGGCGTGCCGCCGCGCAGTCGCGTGCGGATCGACCGGCCGAGATAGCGGCCCATCTGCTTGGCCGCCGGCGCCACGCCCGGCACCGGCTTGCCGTCGCACTGCACGGCGGCGAGATCGCCGGCGACGAAGACGTCCGGATGCCCGGGCACGGACAGATCCGGCTGCACCGGCACGCGACCGGCGCGATCCAGCGGCACGCCGAGGTCGCGCGCCAGCGGTGACGCGGCGACGCCCGCGGCCCACAGCACCGTGCGCGCGGCGATACGCTCGTCTCCCAATTGCACGCCGGCGTCGTCGATCGCGGCCACCGGCACGCCGGTGCGCACCTCGACGCCGAGCCGCGCCAGCTGCCGGCGCGCCTTTTCCGACAATGCTTCCGGAAAGGTCGACAGCACCCGCGGACCGGCTTCGAGCAGCAGCACTCGCGCCTGCCGCGGATCGACGCGGCGGAATTCGCCGTGCAGCGTGTGGCGCGCGATCTCGGCCAGCGTGCCGGCCAGTTCGACACCGGTGGGGCCACCGCCGACGATCGCGAACGTCAGCCACGCCGCGCGCGCGGCGGGATCGTCCTCGGCCTCGGCGCGCTCGAACGCGAGCAGGATGCGGCGGCGGATCTCCAGCGCGTCGTCCAGCGTCTTCAGGCCCGGCGCATGCGGCGACCAGTCGTCGTGGCCGAAATAGGCGTGGGTGGCGCCGGTGGCGAGCACGAGCGTGTCGTAGTCGAGCGTCCGGCCGTCGGCGAGTGCGAGGCGATGCGCGTCGGGATCGAGCCGCGCGACCTCGCCGAGCAGGACGGTGACGTTCTGCTGCCGGCGCAGGATGTGGCGCAGCGGCGCGGCGATGTTGGGCGCGGACAGGCCCGCGGTCGCGACCTGGTACAGCAGCGGCTGGAACAGATGGTGATTGCCGCGGTCCAGCAGCGTGATCCGCACCGGCGCGCCGCGCAGCGCGCGTGCCGCCCACAACCCGGCGAACCCGCCGCCGACGATCACCACATGAGGCACCGCATCCATCCGCCGCTCCTGCCGCCGCGGCGCCGTCGCCGCGGTGCGCATTGTCGCGCATCGCGGGCAACGGGTGGGACGGTCAGCGCGCGCCTTGTGCGATCGGCGCCTGCTGCGGCTGCTGGCGTTCCTGCGCCTGCTGGATGGCGACGTTCTGCGCGACCTGCACGGTCTGTTCGCTGCTTTCGCGGATCGGCTGCTGCACGGCCTGGCGCGTGGCGACGCCGTCGGTGTTGCGGTTGAGCTCCGGCTGATCGCCCATCGCGCTGAACTGCACCGCGCGCGCCATCGAACCGTCGCGGCTGAGATCGACGCGATCGACCTGGGTCAGGCGCTCGCGGACGGCCTCGACGGTGAGCGCGCCGGCGAGGTTGCGGCTGTGCTCGCCATGCGGCAGGTGGCGGGCGTTCTCGGCCTCGTACACCTTCTCCAGCGTCTGCCGGAAGGTGCGGTTGTTGGGGTGGTCCGGATGCGTGACCAATTCGCGGCCAGCCTCTTCGGCGGCGGCGCGCGTGCGCGGGCCGAGCGTGCCGGTCGGCTCGATGCCGTGGTCGCGCTGGAAGGCGCGGGTCGCGTGCTCGGTGTTCGGGCCGAACTTGTTGTCGACCGCCAGCGGGCGACCGTCGGCGCCGCGGTAGCCCATGTCGGCGAGCATGCGCTGGTACTGGCCGACTTCCGGCGCGGTCTCGCCGCGACGCAGGACGTTGTCGGCCATGGCGTCGCTGCGCGCGGGTGCGGCCGGGTGTGCGGCCGGGTGTGCGTCGGGCTGGGCGCGGGCGGCCTCGGCCGGCGGGCGCTGCGGATCCGCATGCGCGGGCTGGGCCGGGGACGGCGTCTGCGCCGGCGCGGCCTGCGGATGCGCGGGCTGTGCGGGCGTCGGCTGGGCGGCCTGCGGGTGCGCGTCCGGCTGCGCCGGGGTCGGCTGGGCCTGGCCCTGGGTGCGCTGGCGACCGTTCCAGAATGCCTCGGGATCGGTCAGCTGGCCCTGCGGGTCTCGGATCTGGTAGTGGACGTGCTGGGCGTACTGGTTCGGGCCGTCGGGACCGCGGCCGCCCATCGTGCCGATGGGATCGCCCGCCTCGACCCGCGTCGGCGGGTTGGTCACCCGCACCGACCGCGAATCCATGTGCAGGATCTCGTGCATGTTGCCCTGGTCGTCGCGGATCTTCACGGTGCCGTACTGGCCCTGGCCTTCGCCGTAGACCACTGTGCCGCTGACCGGCGAGCGCACGACCGGATGTTCGAGGTTCCGGCCGCTCTGGCCGCCGGTGTAGTTGAAGTCGACGCCGCCGTGGTTGTCGGGATGCCCGTTGAGCATCCGCTGGCCGTAGTGGCTGGTGAGGTGCGGCGCAGTGCCGGCCTGCGTCGGCAGCATGGTGCGCATCGTCTCGTCGAACGTGTGCGCGCCCTGCGCGGGCTGCGCCGGGGTCGGCTGCGCCTGCGGCGGCTGCGGCTGGGCCTGCTGTGGCTGCGGCTGCGCGGGATCGGCCGGCGTCGGCTGGGCCTGCGTACGTTCACGCGCGGCGGTGCCGATCGCCTGGCGGGTGGCGTCGTCGGCGATGCCGGTGGGCGGCAACTGGTGGCCGGTCTGGAAATCGCGGACCGCGGCTTCGGTCTGCGCGCCGTAGAAGCCGGTGGGACCGATCGGCCGATTCTGGTTGTCGCGGAACTGCACGCCCAGGGTCGCGAGGTCCTGCTGCAGCGCGCGCACGGGCTCACCGCGCTCGCCACGCTGCAAGCGGCCGTCGGCCAGCGGGTCGTTCGACGCATGCGGCTGCGCGGGCGTCGGCTGCTGGCCGGGGGTCGGCTGCTGGCCCGGCGTCTGCGCCAGCCCGGGCACCTGGTCGGAATACTGCCGGTACGGGGCCAACTGCTGGCCCATGCGGTCGTAGGCCTCGCGCACGGTCAGCACGCGGTCGCCGTCCATGTACAGGCCGGGATTGCGGCTGACGACGGTCTGCGACAGCAGGCCGTTGTCGGTCACCAGCGCGTCGGGATGCTCGGAATACGCGCGCAGGAACCGCGGGCCGGCGGTGCCGCCGAGGTTGTGCATGGCGTAGACGTTCGCATCGGCATTGGGACCGGCGAAATCGCGGACGGCGGCGAGGTTCTCGCGGGTGAACTCGGCCAGCATCGCGGCCTGCAGGTCGCGGTTGGTGCGCAGCTCGGGGGCGTTGGCCTGCTCGCGCGTCATCGTCGCGGCGCCTTCCACCCCGTGCTGCGCACCGTAGCGGTTGATCATCGTCTGCCAGGTGCCGTCCAGGAACTGGCCGTACCCGTAGGCGGAGGACATCGCCATCGTGCCGTCGAACTGGCGGACGGTGTTCTGCTCGGGATGCCGGCTGGAAACCGGTCGCGCCGCGTCGTTGAACCCGTGCGATTCGAAGCCCGCGATGCGGATCATCACGCCCGGGTCGATGCCGGCATTGTTGGCGGCGGTGACCAGGCGCTCGCGCGCTTCGTCGAACCGTTCCTGGACGCGATCCTGGTTGGCCATGGCAGATCCTTGCTGGAAACCTTGAAGTGAAAGGGGTGATCAGTGACTGGCGGGCACGGGATAGCGGCCGCCGGCCGGGTCGAACTGGATCGTGCTGCGGCCTCCGCCGCCGCCACGCGTGGTGACGATCAACGGATAGTGCTCGGCCGCGGGGTCGCTGGTGTCGAAGGCGATGTCGTGGTGCACGTCCTGCGCGTTCTCCTCGACGTCGGGAACGGTGGCGACCCGCGCCACCTTGCCGCCGACCGGCGCATAGACGGCGTGCGTCGACACTTCCACGCCCTGCCAGATGCCGCCGTCCACCATCGTCCAGCCGTAGACGTCGCGGCCCATGCGCTCCAGCCGGGCGGTGGCGCAGGCGCAATCGCCATTGGTGCCGATGGTCTCGTCGTTGGTACCGGCGACCAGCGACCAGCCGCCGCCAGGCTGCAGCCCGACCACGAACAGGCCGACCATGCCCGGGTCGGTCGAGGCATACGTGTACTTGCGCGGGCTCTGGTCGAAGTCCTGCACGCTGCCGGCGAGGAACAGCAGCTGCCGCCCCGCGCTGGTTTCCACGACGCTGGGCGTGCCCGGGCGCAGGCAGTAGTCGGTGGTTTCGCCGTTCTCGTCCAGCGTGGTCGGCCAGCAGTCGCGGGCCGCGTCGTAATGGTCGCCGTAGCGCGAGCGCATCACCTCGCGGACGATCGCGCGGTGGTCGGTCGCGGGCGCCGGGGCTTCGCCCGGGAAGGCCTTGCCGAAGGCCGGATCGACGATCTTCACCAGCGTCCAGCACCCGGCGTCGCGGCGGAAGACATAGCGCAGCTGGGCGTCGGTGTCGGGCTTCTCCAGCACGATGGTGGTGCGGTCGCCGGTGGTGCCGACCTCGCGATACTGCAGGCCGTCGCGCCGTTGCGCGGCGCGGTCGGGCATCACCGGGAAATGCAGCTTGTCGCGGGACAGCGGTTCCACCGACTCGGCCGGCTCCGGCTGCGCGTTCATGTCGACGAACGCGGTGTCGACCGTCGGCGCGGTGAAGGTCTGCTGGAGCGCCGGGTCGTCGGCGAAGGCGGCGACGAAGCCGGCGATGTCGGTCGCCGGGCAGGCGGTCGCACCGGCGGCGGACGGGGCCTGCGCGCCGGGCTTGCCGGTGCCGGCATCGCAGGCGCCGACCACGGTGATCAGGGCGGAGAGGCAGAGGGCGCGGAGCGCGCGGCCCCGGGAATCGGCAGTCGGTGACATCAGTGTCGTGGATCCGGTGGGGAGAGGTCTCGGGCCACCGGCGATCCCCCTCGCCCACGGCCTCTGTCGGCAGAGTAGCAGACGGCCCGGAACCCGCGCCGTGCGTTCAGTACAGGTCCACCGGGTCCACGTCGAGCGACCAGCGCACCTTGCGTGCGTCCGGCAGGGCGTGGATCCCGGGCAGGGCCGCATCGAGCGCGGCATGCAGGTGGCGGCGCTGCGCGGCGGTCAGCAGCAGCTGGGCACGGTACAGGCCGGCGCGGCGCGGCAGCGGCGCGGGCACCGGGCCGTCCAGCGCGAGGCCGGCCGCTTCGGCCTCCGCTCCCCGGGGTGGGCGCTGGGCGACCTGCAACAGCGCCGCCTTCGCCGCGTGCAGGAAGGTCATCGGCGCGTCGGCGTGTTGCGCCTCGGCACGCAGCAGCGCGAGATGCGCGTACGGCGGGAAGCCGGCCGCCTCGCGCTGCGCCAGTTCGGCCTCGGCGAAGGCGTCGTAGCCGCCGTGCAGCAGGGTGTGCAGCAGCGGATGGTCGGGATGATGCGTCTGCAGCACCACCTCGCCCGGACGCTCGGCGCGACCGGCGCGGCCGGCGACCTGGATCAGCAGCTGCGCCAGTTTTTCCGACGCCCGGAAATCGGCCGAGAACAGGCCTTCGTCGATGCCGACCACGGCGACCAGCGTCAGGTTCGGCAGGTCGTGGCCTTTCGCCAGCATCTGCGTGCCGACGAGGATGCCCGGCCGTGTGCCGAGGTCGGCGAACAGGGTTTCGAGCGCGTCCTTGCGCCGGGTGCTGGCGCTGTCGACGCGCAGCACCGGCACGTCGCCGAAGCGTTCGGCCAGCAGCGCTTCCAGCCGCTCGGTGCCCACGCCCTGCGGTTGCAGCGCGAGGCCGCCGCAGTCGGGACAGGCCGGCGGCGGCGTCTGCCGCGCGCCGCAGTGGTGGCATTGCAGGCGCCGGCCACCGCCGTGCACGGTCATCGGCGAGGCCCGCAGCGGCGTGCTGCAACGTCGGCACTGCGCGCTCCAGCCGCAGTCGTGGCACAGCAGCACCGGCGCGTAGCCGCGGCGGTTGCGGAACACCAGCACCTGGCCGCCGGCGTCCAGCGCCTCGCGGATGCGCAGCAGCAATTCGGACGACAGCCCGGCCTCCAGCGCGCGCTTGCGCACGTCCAGCACGCGCACCGCCGGCGGGCGGGCGTCACCGGCACGGCGGCGCAGGCGCAGGTGCGCGTAGCGGCCGGCGTCGGCGTTGTGCAGCGTCTCCAGCGACGGCGTGGCGCTGCCCAGCAGCACCGGCACGTCCAGCGCCTTGCCACGGACCATCGCGAAGTCGCGGGCGTGGTAGCGGATGCCATCCTGCTGCTTGTAGCTGCCGTCGTGTTCCTCGTCGATCACGATCAGCCCGGCCTGCGGCAGCGGCACGAACACGGCCGACCGAGTGCCGACGATCACCCGCGCCTCGCCGCGCCACGCGGCGGCCCAGACCCGGGCGCGCTCGGCGTCGGTCAGGCCCGAGTGCAGCACGTGCACCGGCACGCCGAGCCGGCGCCGGAAGCGTTGCAGCGTCTGCGGGGTGAGTCCGATCTCCGGCACCAGCACCAGCGCCTGCCGGCCGAGGGCCAGGCAGTCGGCGATGGCGTGCAGGTAGACCTCGGTCTTGCCGCTGCCGGTCACGCCTTCCAGCAGCCACGGCTGGAAACCGGGCCGGGCGCGCAGCGCCTCGACGGCCTCGGTCTGTTCGTCGTTGAGCATCGGCCCCGGCTGCGGCGCCGGCGCGTGCGCCACGGCGGCCACGGCGAGGCGTTCGGCCAGCCCGCGCTTCGCCAGCGCCCGGGCGGCGGCGCGCCAGTCGTCGAAGGCAAGGTCCAGCGCGTCCTCGTCGACGCCGGATTCATCGGCCGCTTCGCCCAGCCGGTCGGCCAGCAGGCGCGGGCGGCCGCGCAGGCGGGGCAATCCGGTGCGGCCGGCCTCGGTCAGTCGCCAGGCCCAGGCATGGGTGTCGGGCAACGGGTCGCCGTGGCGCAGGGCGACCGGCAGCGCGGTCGCCAGCACCTCGCCCGGCGGCGCGTGGGTATAGCGGATCAGCCAGTGCAGCGAGGTCCACAGCTCGTCGGCCAGCAGCGGCACGGCGTCGAGCGCGGCCTCGGCGGCCTTCAGTTCGCCGGCGACGGCCGGGTCGGGATCGCCGATCGCCGCGACCACGCCGATCAGGCTGCGGCTGCCGAACGGCACCCGCACGCGGCCGCCGACCACGGCCGTGCCCGTCGCCGGGGGCCGATAGTCGAACAGGCGCGGCAGCGGCACCGGCAGGGCCACGCGCAGGACGGATCCGGGGGCGGACATGGCCGGCAGTCTAGGGCCTGTCGACGCGATTCGGGGGTTGCCGGGTCCGTGCCCGGACGGCGGTCGCGGCAGGGGGCGACTTGCGCGCGATTGCTGCCCCCGGCCACACGAATGGCGTGCAAGTGGCGGATCGGAAAGGGATTCGCACCTTATCCACACAACCTGTGGACAACTTTGTGCATGACTGGACGCGCGGGCCGTTTTGCTCGGGAAATGCGGGGTATGCAAGACCTCTGGCGAAAAAAACGCCACCCCGTGTAACGCCTTTTGAATCAATCGGTTAGCCGTGAAACATCCGCCGCCGCCGACGTCGCCGCGACGCGTGCGGATCGATATGTCGGAAAAATGACCGCTGTGCACAACCTCTGCCGGGCCGGCTTGATGCGCAAGCCCTTGTCCTGCCGTGGGCGGCCGATTTCGTGACCATTGTCAAGTCGCTCTTTCATGGCCGGGGGGCATCATGGCGGCCCGACGTCCCCCTGCCAGCAGTACTGCATGCCGTCACAGAACACGCTCGATGCCGCCGCTGCGGCGACCGCTCCCGTCACCGGGTTCCTGCGCGGCGTGGAACGCCGGGCCGCCCTGCTGGCGGAACTGCAGTGCGGCGAACTGGCCCGGGGGGACCAGGCGCTGGAAGCCGCGATCCAGACCTTCGCCGAGACCTGCGAGGCCACGCCCTCGTCCGGCTGGCCGCTGCTGTTCTGGAGCACCCTGCTTCAGACCCCGATCCTCAACGCCGAACCGGTGGCGCCGTTCTGGGACGGCGACTTCGCGCCGCTGGCGCGGCTGGACTTCGGCACCCGCGCGGTGCTGCTGCTGCGTGTGGTGGCCGGGCTGGACGACGGCCTTGCCGCCGAAGTCTTCGGCGTGGCACCGCCGGAGTTCAAGCAGGCGCTGCAACGCGCGCTGCCGCAGCGCGAGGACGGCAGCCTGGACGGCGAGGCATGGCTGGCGATGAACGACGAGGCCCGCTACCTGCTGACCCATCTGCCCGCCGACCGCGTGGCCGCGATCGCCCGGCTGCGCGACGCCGCGCTGGCCGCGGCACTGACCGCCGCCGAACCCCGCCCCGCCCCGCGCGCCGTGGCCGGCCTGCCGCTGGGCAAGCCGCGCTGGCTGGGCAAGCTCTGGACCGGCATGGGTCTGGGTTGAGCAAGTCAGGCTGAACGGGTCGGCTTGACCCGGCCGGACCGGGCCGGCTCGTCCCCGTGCCGCCTCAGCGCGTCCCGCGCAGTACCCGTCGCGAGGCCTGGAAGCGATCCCCGAACCGGGCGACGCCGTCGGCGCGCAGCCGCGGCGCATGGTCGCGCAGGTAGTCGTCCAGCGCGGCGCGATCCTGCAGCGTGTACTGCACGCACAGGCCGATGCGCCCCGCGCTGGGCGGCGGCTCCAGCACGTCGAACACCTTCGCGCCCTTGAAGCCCGGCAAGGCCAGGATCTCGGCGACGTGGTCGCGCAACCAGGCGCGGTAGGCGTCCTGGACCGCGGCATCGACCTCGACGTTGACCTCGTAGATCACCTGCGTCGCCGTGCGGCGGGGGCGGGTGGCACGGCCGACTTCCGCCTTCGTGTCCGTCATGATCGTCTCCGGTCAGCTGCTCATGCCCGCGAGTACCGCATAGACCAGCACGAAGCTCAACAGCACGGTGTAGACGCTGCCCAGGATCGTGTATTTCGCCAGCGTCGCGAACCAGCCCTGGCCGTAGACCCGCTTCTGCATCCGCAGCAGGTACAGCGGCACCAGCACGAACATCAGCAGCGAACCGAGCGCCGCCAGCCCGCCACCCGCGGCGGCCGGGACGCCGGGCAGCGAGCCCAGGCCCAGCAGCAGGAAATCGGCGAGCAGCACGACCAACATGAAGGCATGGCTGTAGAACGCCACGACCAGGTGTTCGAGGTAGCCGTAGCGGCTGCGCAGGTACAGCAGCCGCAGGCACAGCGCGAACAGCGGCACCAGCAGGAACAGCGCGCCCGGCACGGCACCCAGCACGAGGCGGATGAATTCGTCGGGCGAGGCGCGCACCTTCTCGGCGTTGACCTTCAGCCGTTCCAGCCGATGCTCGATCCAGCGCTGGAACACGCCTTCGGACTCGGCGGCCTTCTTCGGCGGTTCGATCGCGGACGCAGGCACCGCCGCCGGCACGTCGAGCGCATGCAGCTGCGCAGGCGTCGCCCCCAGTTGCCGCAGGCGCGCGCGCGCCTGGCCGTCGATCTCGTCGTCGGCGACGTCGCCGATGGCGGTCAGCAGCCAGCCGGCGGAGGGGTCCTGCTTCGCCTTCGCCAGCTCGCGCTGCTTGTCCGCGCGCAGCCGCAGCACCTCCTCGACGGTCTTCGCCTCGGCGAAGTCGCTTTCACCGGTGTCGCCCGCGGCGCGCAGGTGCAGGCTGTTGGGCGTGCGCACGGGGGCGTCGCCGGCGTCGATCTGGATCGCGTTGCCGTTGTCGAAATGCAGCGTCAGCTTGCCGACGAAGAAGGTCAGCACCGACAGCACCAGGAACAGCCGCAGCGGCGGCACGTAGCGGGCGCGGTGACCGGCGAGGAAGTTGGCCGCCAGCCGCCCGGGCACGCACAGGTCGCGCAGGGTGCGGAAGAAACGGCCGTCGAGATGCCAGAACGACTCCAGCACCTCCTCCACCGCATGGCCGAAGCTGCGCAGCGGGTTGTGGCCGTGCTGACCGCAGACATGGCAGTAGGGGCCCTGCAGCGCGGTCGCGCAGTTCTCGCACTGCGCGGGCGCGGCGTGGGCGGCATCGGAGGCAGGCATGCGATTCCGGGAGGCGCGGACGTCGGGCGGTAAGATAACAGCCCGTGCGCGACGCCCGCGCCCGGCGCCCCGCCCCTTCCGCCGCCGGTTTCCCCATGTCCCCGCCCGCCCCCGAACGGACCCGCTTCCGCGACGAGCTGCGCACCAGTGCGCGGCTGGCCGCACCGTTGATGGCCGGCCACGTGTCCACCGGCCTGATCGGCCTGATCGACGCGGTGATCGCCGGCCGCCACGGCACCGCGACGCTGGCCGCCGTCTCGATCGGCACGGCGCTGTTCTGGCTGCCGCTGCTGGTCCC
Organism: Lysobacter sp. DMC104; assembly: GCF_056313665.1. Classification (NCBI taxonomy): domain Bacteria; kingdom Pseudomonadati; phylum Pseudomonadota; class Gammaproteobacteria; order Lysobacterales; family Lysobacteraceae; genus Lysobacter; species Lysobacter sp. DMC104. The sequence continues at coordinate 21,013 of NZ_JBQUZW010000009.1, forward strand.
GATGGGCACGCTGATCGCGGTGCCGGCGTCGGTGTCGCAACTGGACGGCGCGGGGCGGCGCGAGGAGATCGGCCCGCTGTTCCGCCAGGCGATGTGGCTGGCGCTGGCGCTGGGCCTGCTGATGTTCGCCTTCCTCAGCGTGCTGCCGGCGTCGCTGGGGCTGCTGGGCATCGCGCCGGAGATCCGCCCGGGCGCGGCGGCGTTCGTGTCCGGCATCCGCTGGGGCGCGCCGGCGCTGGCGCTGTACCTGTGCATGCGCTACCTGTGCGACGGCCTGCATTTCACCCTGCCGACGATGGTGCTGGGCTTCGGTGGCCTGCTGGTGCTGGCGCCGGCGGGCTGGGCGCTGACCTTCGGCCTCGGTGGCCTGCCGGCGATGGGCGCCGGCGGGCTGGGCGTGGCCTCGGCGCTGATGCTGTGGGTGCAGGCGCTGGGCATGGCCGCGTACCTGCTGCGCGCACGGCGGTTCAAGCCGCTGCGGCTGTTCGCGCACCGCACCCCGCCGAAGTGGGCGCCGATCCGCCAGTTGCTGGCGCTGGGGCTGCCGATCGGTGTGACCTGGCTGATGGAGGGCGGGCTGTTCGTCGCCACCGCGCTGATCATCGGCCGCCTGGGCACGGTGCCGGCGGCGGCGCACCAGATCGCGATCAACGTCTCCAGCCTCTGCTTCATGCTGCCGATGGCGCTGGCCGAGGCGACCACGGTGCGCGTCGGCCACGCGGTGGGTCGCGCCGATCGCGACGGCCTGCGCCGCGCCGCGCTGGCGGGCTACGCGCTGGTGCTGGGCACGCAGCTGTGTTCCGGGGTGACGCTGCTGGCCGGTGGCCATGCGATCGCCGCGCTCTACACCGGCGACGCCGCGGTGATCGCGCTGGCGGCGTCGCTGCTGACGCTGGCGGCGGCGTTCCAGTTCCCGGACGGCGTGCAGGTGCTGTCGGTCGGCGCGCTGCGCGGACTGAAGGACACCCGCGTGCCGATGGTGCTGGCGGCGATCGCCTACTGGGGCATCGGCATGCCGCTGGGCGCGGTGCTCGGCCTCGGCCTGGGCGGGCTGACCCCGGCGCTGGGGCCACGCGGGATGTGGATGGGCCTGATCGCCGGCCTGAGCGTCGCCGCGGTGCTGCTGGCGCTGCGGTTCCGCCGCCGCCTGTCGCGAACCCCACTGCCGCTGGCCGACGACCGCCGGATTCCGCTGCACGATGCGGCAGAATCGGCGGGCTGACCCGCCCTTCCCCCTCGCTCCGACCCTGCAATCCGTCGCCGTGACGGATGGCGGATGACCGCGGCCGGGGCCACCGGCACACTGACCGCGAACGGAATACCCTCCAGGAGATGTCCCCCATGACCGACCCGCGACCGCGCGGCCCGATCCTCAGCCTGCTCTCCGGGCTGTGGGATGCGATGAACTTCGTCCGCCGCCTGATCCTCAACGTGGCGTTCTTCGCACTGGTCTTCTTCTTCATCGCCGCACTCGGCGCCAGCCGCCCGCGGGTGATGCCGGTCGATGACCGCAGCACGCTGGTGATCGCGCCCGAGGGCAGCCTCGTCGAGCAGTACAGCGTCGACCCGACCAGCCGCGCGCTGGCGCAGGCGCTGGGCGACAAGCGCAACAGCGAAGTGCAGCTGCGTGACCTGCTGCAGGTGCTGCAGGCGGCGAAGACCGACCGCCGCATCGAACGCGTGCTGCTGCGCGTGGACCGCATGCAGTTCAGCGGCTACGCCTCGATCCGCGAAGTGGCCAAGGCGCTGGCCGACCTGCGCGCATCCGGCAAGCAGATCATCGCCTTCGGCGAGAGCTTCGACCAGGCGCAGTACCTGCTGGCTGCGCAGGCCAACGAGGTCTACCTCGACCCGATGGGCGGCATCCTGATGGAAGGCCTCAGCCGCTACCGCCAGTACTACCGCGAAGGCCTGCAGGACAAGCTCGGCGTCGACGTGCACCTGTTCAAGGTCGGCGAATACAAGTCGGCGGCCGAACCCTACGTCCTCGACGCCGCCTCGCCGGCGGCGAAGGAAGCCGACCTGTTCTGGATGAACGACGTGTGGCAGCGCTACCTCGGCGACATCGCCAAGGCGCGCAAGCTCGACGCCGCGGCGCTGGGCGCCGGCGTCGAGACCATGCCCGCCGACATCGCCGCGGTGCAGGGCGACCTCGCGAAGTACGCGCTCGGCAGGAAGTGGGTGGACGGCCTGAAGACGCAGGAAGAAGTCGACGACCTGCTGATCAAGCGCGGCGTCGCCGACGACGGCGCCGAAGGCGGCTTCCGCCAGGTGTCGTTCGGCGAATACCTCGCCAACCTCAACGGCGCCCTGCCCGACTTCGGCGACAAGGGCCACATCGCGGTGGTCGTTGCCGAGGGCGAGATCCAGGGCGGCCAGCAGCCGCCGGGCACCGTCGGCGGCGAATCGACCGCGGCCCTGCTGCGCGAGGCCCGCGACGACGAGGGCACCAAGGCGGTCGTGCTGCGCGTGGATTCGCCCGGCGGCGAAGTGTTCGCCTCCGAGCAGATCCGCCGCGAGGTGGTGGCGCTGAAGAAGGCCGGCAAGCCGGTGATCGTGTCGATGGGCGACCTGGCCGCGTCCGGCGGCTACTGGATCAGCATGAACGCCGATCGCATCTACGCCGACCCGTCGACCGTCACCGGTTCGATCGGCATCTTCGGCATCGTGCCGAACATCACCCACACGCTGGAGAAGGTCGGCGTGCACACCGACGGCGTGGCCACCACGTCGATGGCCGGCGCGTTCGACATCACCCGCCCGCTGTCGCCGCAGGTCTCGCAGGTGATGCAGAGCGTGATCGAGAAGGGCTACCGCGACTTCACCGGCCGCGTCTCCGACGCCCGCAAGAAGCCGGTCGCCGACGTCGACGCCGTCGCCCGCGGCCGCGTGTGGACCGGTGCGCAGGCGAAGGAACGCGGCCTGGTCGACGCCTTCGGCGGCCTGCAGGACGCGCTGGCCGACGCCGCCAAGCGCGCCAAGCTCGGCGACAAGCCCGGCACCTACCACGTGCGCTACATCGAGCGCGAACTGACGCCGTTCGAGCGCTGGTTCGGCGGCTTCGCCACCAGCCGCAGCGGCCGCGCGCTGCTCGGCCATTCCGACGTTGCCCGCGAACTGGTCGCCAAGGCCGCACCGCAGGCGGCGCGCGACCTGGAACTGTTCCAGCGCGCGGTGGAAGACAACGGCAAGGGCCCGCACATCCGCACCCTCGCCTACTGCTTCTGCGGCTTCTGACCGAAGCCGGCATTGCAGGCAACAGGCGACGCCCGGCTCCGGCCGGGCGTCGTCGTTTCGGGGGGGGGGAACTCAGCCGCCGGTGGCGTCGTCGATCGCCTTGCGCTGGTCCTGGCCGGCCTGCTCGGTCTCGGCGCGCACGTCCTTGGCCTGATCGATCGGCTGCTGGATCGCCTCGCGCAGCGCGCCGGGCTGCGTCACGGCCGCGGGTGCGGCGGCCTGCGGGTCGGGCGGGGCATCGTGCGACGGCATTTCGGGCTTCGAACAGCCGGCGAGGGCGCAGAGCAGGCACGGGACGGCGAGGACGGCGTAGGTCAGGCGGCGCATGATCGTGCTCCCGGGGGGATGCGGCTTATCCTACGCCGGTCCCCCGCCACCGCCGCCCACCATGCCCTCCGATCGCTGGCGTCTCGACGGTCAACTCGCCCTGGTCACCGGCGGCAGCGCCGGTATCGGCCGCGCCATCGCCCGCGAACTGCTGGGCTTCGGCGCGCGCGTGCTGATCGCGGCGCGCGACCCCGGCGGCCTCGACGCGGTGCGCACCGAGCTGGAGGAGGAATTCCCCGACGGCGAAGTGCGCGCGTTCGCCGCCGACGTCAGCGACGACGAGCAGCGCCGCGAGCTGCTGGACTGGGTCGACGACCTCGGCGACGGGCTCAACCTCCTCGTCAACAACGCCGGCGGCAACGTCACCAAACCGGCGAACGACTACGGCGAGGACGAGTGGCGCGCGATCTTCGAGACCAACCTGTTCAGCGCCTTCGAGCTGTCGCGCAGTGCCTATCCGCTGCTGACGAAGCATGCGGCCTCGTGCATCGTGAACGTCGGCAGCGTGTCCGGCATCACCCACGTGCGCAGCGGCGCGCCCTACGGCATGAGCAAGGCCGCGCTGCACCAGATGACCCGCAACCTCGCGGTCGAATGGGCCGAGGACGGCGTGCGCGTCAACAGCGTCGCGCCGTGGTACATCCGCACCCGGCGCACATCAGGGAAACTCGCCGATCCCGACTACCTCGACGAAGTCCTGCTGCGCACGCCGCTGGGCCGCATCGGCGAGCCCGAGGAAGTCGCCGCCGCGGTCGCGTTCCTGTGCCTGCCGGCGTCGAGCTACGTCACCGGCGAATGCATCGCGGTCGACGGCGGCTTCCTGCGCTACGGCTTCTGAGCGCGTGACCGACGACGTCCGCACCGCCGCACCGCGGCTGGCGCTGATCGATGCCCTGCGCGGCGCGGCGCTGGCCGGCGTGCTGCTGGTCAACCTCGGCGGGTTCTCGCTGTACTACTTCCTCGACGACGGCGCGCGCGCCGCGCTGCCGACCGCGCGCGTCGATGCATGGCTGCACATGGCGATCCAGCTGCTGGCGCAGGACAAGGCGATCACGCTGTTCTCGCTGCTGTTCGGCGTCGGCACCGCCTTGCAGGCCGGACGCGCGACGACGCAGGGCCCGGGCGACGGCGCGCTGCCGCGCCGGCTGCTGGTGCTGCTGGCGATCGGTCTGCTGCACGCGCACCTGCTGTGGTGGGGCGACATCCTCGCGTACTACGCGATCGCCGGGCTGCTGCTGCTCGCGCTGCGGCGGTTGCCGGATCGATGGCTGCTGGCGAGCGGTTTCGCGCTCGCGCTGTTCTGGCCGCTGCTGACGCCGCTGGCGAACCGGCTGCTGCCCGCGGATCTGCCCGAAGACGCAGTGGCCCACGCCCGCGCGCTCGCCGCGTTTTCGTCGCCGGACGTGGCGACCGCGATGCGCGGCAACGTCGTCTACACGTACTGGAACTGGATGGCGTTCTGGGGCGTGTTCCCGTTCGTGCTGGCGCGGCTGATGATCGGCGACTGGATCGGCCGCCGCGGCATCCTCCAGCAGCCCGAAGCGCATCGCGCGCTGCTGCGCCGCACCTGCTGGATCGGGATCACGCTCGGGCTGGGCACCGGCATCGCGCTGGAAGTGATGGAAGCCACGGGCCTGACCACGATGCTGCTCGAAGGCGGCCGTCTGAGCGAATTCGCGCTGCGCACGCTGCGTCGCGTCTCGCCGCTGGCGCAGGGGCTGGGCTACGGCGCCGGCTTCGCGCTGCTGTTCCTGCAACCGGCGTGGGCGCGACGCCTCGCGTGGCTGGCGCCGATGGGGCGCATGGCGCTCACGCTCTACCTGATGCAGAGCCTGATCGGCGTCGCGCTGTTCTACGGCATCGGCTTCGATCTCGGCCCGCAGGGCGGACTGCCGCTGCGGTTCGCCGCGTGGGCCGCGATCTTCGGCGCGCAGGCGGTCTTCAGCCGCTGGTGGCTGGCGCGCTTCCGCCTCGGCCCGGTCGAATGGCTGTGGCGCTCGCTGGCGGCGGGGCATCGCCTGCCGCTGCGGCGGATGACAACGCAAGACGCGGCCGGCGCGGCCGGTGAGGGATGACCGCTCCGTTATCATGCCGCGGGGCGCATGACGGGGCAGACACGACGATGACGGCGAAGCGGGGCACGGCGGACGCCGCGCGCGGATGCGTCGCGGGCCGGGCGAACGCGCCATGAGCCGGCGCACGCTGTCCGACACCGCCTACGGTTCGCTCGCGGTCTACATCGAATATCTCTTCGGCCTGGTCGCGTCGATCCTCACCGCGCGCGCGCTGCTGCCCGGCGACATGGGCGTGTACAGCCTGCTGGTGTGGCTGGTCGCCAACGCGGTGGTGATCGCCAACGCCGGCATCACGTTGGGTGCGATCAAGTTCATCGCCGAACTGCGCGGCGCCGGTCGCGAAGGCGACACCGCGCGGCTGGTGCGCCGCCTGCGCGGCATGCAGCGCGCGATGCTCGCGATCGTGGCCGCGGTGCTGGCGCTGGTGTTCGTGCTGTTCCGCGAGCGACTGGGCCCGGGCGTGCCGGGCTGGGTGTTCGCGCTGCTGCTGGGCTCGGTGGCACTGCGCGCGCCGTACATGTTCAACATCGCCGTGCTCAAGGGCCGGCAGGATTTCCGCTCGACCGCGCTGGTCGCGGCGATCGGCGCCGCCACCAATCTCGCGCTGATCGTCGCACTGTGGTCCGGACGCACGCTGCCGGCGACGCTGCCCGCGTTCGTCGTCGTCTATGCGCTGTCGAGCCTGGTGTTCTTCGCCGTGTCGCACCGCCGCGCGATGCGCTTCCCCGAAGGCGACGGCGGCGACCGCACGCTGCCGCCCGAACTCGAAGCGCGCATCCGCCACCACCTGCGCGTGGCCGGCGTGACCACGGTGCTCGGCGCGATCGGCGCCAGCGAGATCGAATTGCTCGCGCTCAACCTGCTGAGCGATTCGGCGCACGCCGGCCTGTTCAAGGTCGCGAACGCGCTGGCCTCCGGCATCGCGCTGCTGGTGCCGGGCGTGCTCAGCGCGCAGCTGCTGCCGATGATGGCGAAGGCGCACGGCAGCGGCGGCGGCGAGGCCGGCCGACGCTTCATCGCGATGACGACGTGGCTGTGGGTGCTGGGCGCACCGCTGATCGCCGCCGGCAGCGTGTTCGCCGATCACGCCATCGGCCTGCTCTACGGCAGCGCCTACGCCGCGGCCTCGCCGGTGCTGGTCGCGCTGCTGATCGCGCGCACCGCAGCGGTGCTCGGACAGGGCGCCACCGCCTACCTGCTCAGTGCCGACCGCCAGACCGCGCTGATGCGGCTGACACTGGTGTTCACCGCGCTGCGCGCGATCGGCGCGTTCGCCGGCACGTGGTTCGGCGGGCTCGACGGCGCAGTGGCCGCCACGCTCGGGCTGTCGCTGCTGGCGACGATCGCCACCGTGCAGCTGGCGCTGCGGGTGTCGGCGACGACGCTGCCGTGGGCGCGCCTGCTGCGCATCGGCGTCGCGGCTGCAGTACCGGCGTTGCTCTGCCTGATCTTCGCGCGCCATCTCTCGCCGCTGTGGGGCCTGCTGGCCGGCACCGCGACGTTCGCGACGTTGTATCCGGCGGCGCTGTGGCTGCTGCGCGGCCTCGACGCCGAAGACGCCGGCTACGTCCGCACGTTCGTCGGGAAGCTGCGCCGACGCGCCGCCCCCTGATCGCCCGCCCTCTTCCTCCAGGCCTTTCCGCATGCGCTTCTTCGATCTCCCCGACCGCCTTGCCCGCCATGCCTGGCGCATGCCGCTGCTCGGCCGCGTGCTGGCCGCGGACTACGCACGCTGGTTCGACGCGAACCGCCCGTCGAACCGCTTCCGCGGCGTATACGCAAGCTTCGCCGAGGCCGAGGCCGCGATCCCGCGCGACCAGCGCGTGGGCTACGACCACGACGCGATGCAGGGCATGTACCGCCATCGCATGGACAAGCCCTGCGAGAGCGACTATCCGGTGCTGTTCTGGCTGCGCGAAGCGCTGGGCGCGGAGCGCGGCGCCGCGGACCACGTGTTCGATTTCGGCGGCCATGTCGGCGTGAGCTGGTACGGCTGGCGCGAGGCGATGCGGTTCGCGCCGACGCTGCGCTGGACGGTGTGCGACGTGCCCGCGATCGCGCGCGAGGGCGAAGCGCTGGCACGGGAGCGCGGCGTGCAGGATCGCCTGCACTTCACCAGCGATGCGGCCGACGGCGCCGATGCGACCGTACTGCTGGTCGCCGGCTCGCTGCAGTACGTCGATTTCGGCATTCCCGAACTGCTGGCGAAGATGGGCGCCCGCCCGCGCTGGATCCTGGTCAACAAGCAGCCGCTGCACGACGGCGACACCTTCGTCACCGTGCAGTCGACCGGGCGCGCGTTCCATCCGTACCGCATCGACAACCGCGAACGCTTCGTCGCGGGCATCGTCGCGCTGGGCTATCGCGTGGTCGATGACTGGACCAACCGCGAAGTGTCCTGCCGCATTCCCTTCGTCCGCGGCCACGACGTCGAGATGTACAGCGGCTACTGCTTCATCCGCGACGAGGGTTGAGCGTCGCTTTCCGGTTTTCGCTTTCGGTAGAGCGGCCTTCAGGCCGCTGCTTTTCAAGATGCAACGAAGAGCAGCGGCCTGAAGGCCGCTCTACCGAACAGCGGCGCAGCGGCCGTCGAAAGCGGGGCGATATCAGTCGCCCTTTCCGCCCAGCCGTGCGAACAGACGTCCGAGCATCCCCCGCCGCGGCGTGTCATGCGCCGGTGCCGGCGCATCGCCCGCGTCGCCCGATGCCGATGCCGTCGCCAGCTGCGGCTCGCACTCCGCCGCGATCTGCCCAAGCGTCTGGAACACGAACGCGCGTGGACCGACAACGACGCCGTATCGCGACTGCAGCAACGCGACCGCACGCATGATCAGCAGCGAGTGGCCGCCCAGATCGAGGAAGTGGTCGTCGACGCCGATGCGGTCGATGCCCAGCAGCTCGCGCCAGAGTTCGGCGAGCATCCGCTCCGCGTCGGTGGACGGCGCCCGCGCACCGCCCGACGGCGCGGTCGCATGCGCGATCGCCGGCAGCGCCCGCCGGTCGACCTTGCCGTTCGGCGTCATCGGCACCGCGTCGATCGACACCCATGCACCCGGCACCATGTACTCCGGCACCGCGCCGCGCAGATGTGCTCGCAGCGCTTCGACATCGAGCGTCGCGCCGTCCCGCGGCTTGATGTATGCCGCCAGCACCGCATCGCCCGCGCGTTCCGCGAGGACGACCACGGCCTGCGCGACATCGGCATGGCGCGCCAGCACCGCCTCGATCTCGCCCGTCTCGATGCGATAGCCGCGCAGCTTCACCTGATGGTCGAGTCGGCCCAGGTGCTGCAGCATCCCGTCCGCGCGCCAGCGGCCGAGATCGCCGGTGCGGTACATCGTCGCGCCCGGATGATCGGGATCGGCGATGAACTTCTCCGCCGTCAGTTCGGGCCGCGCGTGGTAGCCGAGGGTCACGCCGGCACCCGCGATGACGAGTTCACCCGCAACGCCGATCGGCACCGGCTTGCCCGCGGCATCGACCACATGCACCCGCGTGTTCGCGATCGGCCTCCCGATCAGGATGTCGCCCTGCCCCGGCAGCACCTGCGTACACGTCGACCACACCGTCGTCTCGGTCGGGCCGTAGAGATTCCACAGCGCGCCGACGCGCGGCAGCAGCGCTTCGGCGAGTTCGACCGGCAGTGCTTCGCCGCCGCACAACACGGTCCACTGCGGACCACCGCGCCAGCCGGCTTCGAGCAGCAGCCGCCACGTCACCGGCGTCGCCTGCATCGTGTCGACCGCCTCGCGTTCGAGCAGCTCGCGCAGCGCGACGCCGTCGCCGCCGGTCTCGCGCGGCACCAGCACGATGCGCGCACCCACCGTCAGCGGCAGCAGCAGCTCCAGCACCGCGATGTCGAACGACAGCGTCGTCACTGCCGCGAGACGCGCGTCGGGCGACAGGCCCGGCGCGCGCTGCATCGCTTCCAGGAACGCCACCACCGTGCGCTGCGGCACGCGTACGCCCTTCGGCGTGCCGGTCGAGCCCGAGGTGTAGATCAGGTAGGCCAGCGCGTCGCGTTCACACGCCATCGGCGCGAACGGCGTATCCGAGGCGGACAACGCTGCATCGAGTGCCAGCACGCGATCGGGCGACAACTGCAACCCGTCGTCCTGCCCGTCGCTCAGCACCAGTTTCGCGCCGGCATCGTCGAGCATGAAACGCAGGCGGTCGGCCGGGAAGTACGGGTCCATCGGCAGGTACGCGGCTCCGGCACGCAGCACGCCCAGCACCGCGGCCAGCATCGCAGGCGTGCGTTGCAGGTACAGACCGACGACATCGCCCGCGCCGACGCCACGGTCGCGCAGCGCGTTCGCGATGCGCTGCGCCTGCGACGACAGTTCGGCATACGTCAGCGTCGTGTCTTCGAAGCGAACGGCGATGCGGTCGGCGTGCGTCGACAGCGCGGCGTCGAGGTAATGCGACAGCGACGGATCGGACGGCAGCGCTGCTTCCGTCGCGTTCCACTGCGACAGCTGCGCGACTTCCGCCGCCGGCGTCGCCAGCAGCGTCTGCAACGCCGCGCTGTCACCACCCGCCGCCAACGCATCGAGCAGCGCGAGGTAGCGGTCGCGGAACCGATCGGCGCTCTGCGGCAGCAGGGTGTCGGTGTTGTAGTTCAGGCCGCCGACCAGGCCGTCCGCGCCGTCGAGGAACCACAGCGCCACGTCCTGCGCCGCCGCGGCCTGGAACACCGGCACGTTGGCGTGCGCGAGATCGTCCCAGCGATCCGGTCGGCCACGCGCGTCCTGGTACGAGAAGAACGCCTGGTAGATCGGAAAGCGGCTGGTGTCGCGCTGGTTGTCGAGCACGCGCACGAGGTGCTCGAACGGCACGTCCTGGCAGCCGAAGGCGTCGATCATCTCGGTGCGCGCGGCCTGCAGCAGCGTGCGGAACCCGTCGAGGGGATCCAGCTTCAACCGCAGCGGCAGCGCATTGACGAAGAAGCCCATCACCGGCTCGAGTTCGGGCAGGTTGCGCCCACGCACCGGCGTGCCGATCAGCAGATCGCGCTGGCCGGTCGCCTGATGCAACAACATTGCCCACGCCGACAGCAGCACGGTGAACAGCGTCGTGCCCTCGCGCTGCGCCAGCGTGCGCAGCGTCGACGCCGTGGCTTCGGGCACGCGCAGCCACGCAGTGTCGCCGGCGCCGGTCTGGGTCGCCGGGCGCGGCAGGTCGGTCGGCAGCGCCAGCGCCTCGGGCGCACCCGCGAGCTTGGCCTGCCAGTGCGCGAGCTGGCGCGCGAGTTCCGGCCCGTCCATCCACGTGCGATGCCAGGCCGCGAAATCGACGTACTGCACCGGCAGCGACGCCAGCGACGGCGTGCAACCGCGGCGCGCGTCGGCGTAGAGCGCCGCCATTTCCTCGTAGAACAGGTCGAACGACCAGCCGTCCCAGATCGCGTGATGCGCCATGAAGAACAGCACATGGTCGTCCGGCGCCAACGCGTACAGCCGCACACGGAACAGCGGCCCGTGCACGAGATCGAACGGCTGCGCGATCTCGTCCTCGATGCGGCGCATCGCCTCGGCTTCTCGCGCGTCGACAGGCAGTGAGGTCAGATCGTCGATCGGAATCGTGGCGTCGACCGCTTCCAGCACGTCCTGCCACGGCTCGCCGTCGGCAACCGGCAGGCGCGTGCGCAGCGCCGCCTGACGCGCCACCATCGTCGCGAACGCGGATTGCAGCGCGTCGCGATCGAGCGCGCCGCGCAGGCGATGCGCGGACGGCACGTTGTAGACGGTGCGGCCCGGATGCAGCTGTTCGAGATACCAGATGCGCTGCTGCATCAGCGACAGCGGCGCGCGCACGCCGTCCGCGAGTGGCGGCACGACCTGCGGCGCGGCGACGTCTTCGCCGTACAGATAGGCGGCGAGCGATGCCACGGTCGGATGATCGAACACCACGCGCAGCGGCACCGCGCGACCGAGCGTGCGGCCCAGCCGCACCGCGAGCTGCGCGGCCGACAGCGAATGGCCGCCGAGCCGGAAGAAGTCAGCCTTCGCCGACACCTGCGGCAGACCGAGCGCCTCGCGGAACGCGGCCGCGACTTCGGTCGCATACGGCGCATCGAACGCGATGGCGTCGTCACCGTGATCGATCGCTGCGACATCGGAAACATCACTCGACAGCGCCGGCAGCGCCCGCCGATCGACCTTGCCGTTCGGCGTCATCGGCACCGCGTCGATCGACACCCACGCGCCCGGCACCATGTACTCAGGCACCGCGCCGCGCAGATGTGCTCGCAGCGCTTCGACATCGAGTGTCGCGCCATCACGCGGCTTGATGTATGCCGCCAGCACCGCGTCGCCCGCGCGTTCGGCCAGCACCACGACCGCCTGCGCGACGTCCGCATGGCGCGCCAGCACCGCCTCGATCTCGCCCGTCTCGATCCGGTAGCCGCGCAGCTTCACCTGATGGTCGAGCCGGCCCAGGTGCTGCAGCATCCCGTCCGCGCGCCAGCGGCCGAGATCGCCGGTGCGGTACATCGTCGCGCCCGGATGATCGGGATCGGCGATGAACTTCTCCGCCGTCAGTTCGGGCCGCGCGTGGTAGCCCAGCGTCACGCCGGCACCGGCGATCACGAGCTCGCCCGCGACGCCGATCGGCACCGGCTTGCCCGCCGCATCGACGACATGCACCCGCGTGTTCGCAATGGGTTTGCCGATCAGGATGTCGCCCTGCCCCGGTTCGATCCGAACGCAGGTCGACCACACCGTCGTCTCGGTCGGGCCGTAGAGATTCCACAGCGCACCGACGCGCGGCAGCAGCGCTTCCGCGAGTTCCACCGGCAACGCTTCGCCGCCGCACAGCGCCGTCCACTGCGGACCACCGCGCCAGCCGGCTTCGAGCAGCAGCCGCCACGTCACCGGCGTCGCCTGCATCGTGTCGACGGCCTCGCGTTCGAGCAGATCGCGCAGCGCGACGCCGTCGCCACCGGTCTCGCGCGGCACCAGCACGATGCGCGCACCGACGGTCAGCGGCAGCAGCAGTTCCAGCACCGCGATGTCGAACGACAGCGTCGTCACTGCCGCGAGACGCGCGTCGGGCGACAGGCCCGGCGCGCGCTGCATCGCTTCGAGGAACGCGACCACCGTGCGCTGCGGCACGCGCACGCCCTTCGGCGTGCCGGTCGAGCCCGAGGTGTAGATCAGGTAGGCCAGCGCGTCGCGGTCGCAAGCGATCGGCGCGAACGGCGCATCCGATGCGGCAAGTGCGACATCGAGCGACAGCACGCGATCGGACGACAACTGCAGACCATCGTCCTGACCATCGCTCAGCACGAGCTTCGCGCCGGCGTCGTCGAGCATGAAGCGCAGGCGATCGGCTGGGAAGTACGGGTCCATCGGCAGGTACGCGGCGCCCGAACGCAGCACGCCGAGAACCGCGGCCAGCATCGCCGGTGTTCGTTGCAGATACAGGCCGACGACGTCGCCGGGGCCGACGCCACGATCCCGCAGCGCGTTCGCGATGCGCTGCGCCTGCGACGACAGTTCGGCATACGTCAGCGTCGTGTCTTCGAAGCGAACGGCGATGCGGTCGGCGTGCGACGACAGCGCGGCGTCGAGGTAGTGCGACAGCGACGGATCGGGCGGCAGCGGCGCCTCGGTTGCGTTCCACTGCGACAACTGCGCACGGTCGGCGTCGCCGAGGATCGGCAGCGCGCCCAGCGTGACGCCGGCATCGGCGGTCGCCGCATCCAGCAGCGTCTCGAAGCAGGCCAGCCAGCGTGCGACGGTGTGCGCGTCGAACAGGTCGGCGTTGTACTGGCACTCCACGCGCATGCCGTCGGCGCCGAGATCGACGGCGTTGACGAACAGCTCGAACGTCTCGAACATCCGCGCGTTGCTCTGCAGGTCGAGGTCGACGCCCGGGATCGCGTGATGCTCGCCGTTCAGCGCCTGGTCGATGTTGAACACCACCGGCATCAGCGGCAGGCGGCTGCGGTCGCGCTGCATCGGCAGCGCCTGCAGCAGACGGCCGAAGGTGACGCTCTGGTGGTCGTAGGCGTCGAGCACGGTGACGCGGCAGGCGTCGACCAGCATCGCGAACGGCTGGTCGGCCTGCGGGAACAGGCGCAGGGGCAGCATGTGCACGCAGTGGCCGACGAGGCCTTCGAGGCCGGCGGCGGCCTGCCCGGCCGCGGGCACGCCGACGACCACGTCGTCCTGCCCGGTGAGCCGGTGCAGCAGCGTGCCGAAGCCGGCGATCAGCGTCGCGAACAGGCTCGCGCCGCGCGCGGCGCCGAGCTTGCGCACGCGCGCGAGCAGCTCGGCCGGCAGCACGCGATCCTCGCGACCCGCACGCTGCGTGCGCACCGGCGGACGCGGGCGATCGGTCGGCAGGTCCAGCACCGGTCCGCCATCCGTGAACGACTGCGCCCACCACCCGAGATCGGCCTCGCGCGCGCTGCGTTCGTCGGCGTCGGGCTGCGCCTGCGCCGCGGCGTAGTCGGCGAACGACGGGAACGTCGTCGGCGCATCGCCGCGGCAGGTCGCCGCGAGATCCTTCACCAGCACCCAGAACGACCAGCCGTCGAGCACGATGTGATGGCCGCTCAGCACCAGCACGTGGTGCTCCGGCGCGAGCTTCACGATCTCCGCGCGCAGCAGCGGGCCGGTGGCGACGTCGAACGGTTCGGACACGTGGCGCGCGGCGATCGCCGCGAGCACGGCCTGCGGATCGGCGTCGGTGGACACGTCGCGCAGCGGCACATCGAGCACCGGCACGTCGGCCGGCACGCGCAGGGTCAGGCCATCCTCGGAGAACGTCGCGCGCAGCGCATCGTGGTGCCGCGGCAGTGCACGCACGGCATTGCGCAGCGCCTCGACGTCGAGCGCGCCGCGCAGGTGCAGCGACACGGATTCGTTGTACGCCAGCGACGCCTCGGTGCCGAGACGGTCGGCCAGCCACACTTCGCGCTGCGCTTCGGTGGTCGGCACCAGGCGCACGCCGTCGTCCGCCGACAGCGCGGCGCGGCGCTCGGGGAAGAAGCCGCTGGCGATCATCTCCGCCGCCGCGGCGCGGTAGGCCTCGACGATGCGGTCGATGTCCGCGTCCGAGTGCGACGTGGTGAGGAAGCAGGGGAAGTTGTCGAGGATGTGGATGCCGCGGTCGCGCAGCATCGTGTAGATCAGGTCGTTGTAGGGCAGATCCTCGGTGAAGACGTTGCGCCACCACGAGGCGAAGGTGACGAGCTTGAACGGCGCGCCGAGCTCGGCCATCGCCGCGTTCACGCGTTCGACCATGCCCGACGTGCGCGCGGTCAGCGCCGCCTGCAACTCGGGTCCGTGCGCCTGCAGGTGCGCGAGCGTCGCCTTGGTCGCCGCCAGCGCCAGCGGATGACGCACGAATGTGCCTGCGAAATAAGTCACGCCGACCGTCGGCACCGAATCGTCGCCGTACTGCCAGTGACCGCCGTCGAGCGCGTCCATGTACGGGCGCTTGCCCGCGATCACGCCGATCGAGAAGCCACCGCCGACGACCTTGCCGTAAGACGCGAGATCGGCCTGGATACCGAACAGGCCCTGCACGCCGGCCGGATGGGCGCGGAAGCCGGTGACCACTTCGTCGAAGACCAGCAGCGCGCCGCTGTCGTCGCAGAGCGTGCGCAGGTCGCGCAGGAACTCGACCGGACGGAAATCCGGGCGCCGGCTCTGCACGGGCTCGACCAGGATCGCGGCCAGTTCGTGCGCGCGTTCGCGCAGGATGCGCAGCGATTCCTCGGTGCCGTAATCGAGCACCAACACGTTCTGCGCGGTCGACGGCATGATGCCCGGCGCCGCCGGCACGCTGCGCAGCTTCCTGGTGCCGCGCACGATCACTTCGTCGAAGATGCCGTGGTACGCGCCGGTGAAGATCGCGATCGTGCTGCGGCCGGTGACGGTGCGCGCGATGCGCATGCAGCCCATCACCGCCTCGGAGCCGGTGTTGCAGAACGCGACGCGCTCGGCGCCGGTGACCTCGGCGAAGAGTTTCGCGGTCTCGCCGGCCAGCACGTGCTGCGGGCCGATCTCGTAGCCGAGGTCGATGCGTTCGTGCAGCGTTTCGCGCAGGAAATCCGGCTGCCAGCCGAACAGGTTCATGCCGAAGCCGTTGAGCACGTCGACGTATTCGTTGCCGTCGATGTCCCACAGCCGCGAGCCGCGCGAGCGCTCGATCACCAGCTGGTAGGTCAGCTCCTTGGTCAGCGGCCGGAAGCCGTTGACCACGCGCGGATCGGCCATGTGCGACCGGTGCTCGGTGGTATAGGCCTTCGAGCGCGCAGTGCGTGCGGTGTAGCGCGCGATCAGGCCGTCGAGGCGCGCGCGCTGCTGCGGCGTCAGCGCGTCGGCGCGGGTGTGGATGCGCGCGATCGCGCCGAACGCCTGCTTCACGTCGTAGCGCACGGGCGCGGCGGCCGCTTCCTCGTCGCTCGCGGTCGGCGCGGTGTTCGCGGGCACCGTCGCGGCGGGCTCCGGCGAATCCGTGGAGGTCGCCGTGTCCAGCTCGTCGAGGCGTGCGGCCAGCGTCTCGGCGGTGGCGTAGCGCTCCATGATCTGGCGGAACGGGATCTTCGCGCCGAAACCGCGCTGCAGCTGCAGCGACAGCTGGGTGAGCGCGAGCGAGTCGAGGCCGAGGTCCAGCCACGGCGTGCGCAGGTCGTGGGCGCCGAGTTCGACACCCGACACGTCCTCGATCATCGTCAGCAGCCGCGGCAGCGTGTCGCTGGCGGCGGACGGCGTCGCGACGACCGCGGCTTCGACGACGGGCTCGACCGTTTCGACGGATGCCGAAACGACCGGCATCGCGGTCGGTGCGGCGTCGACCCAGTGCCGCTCGCGGGCGAACGGATAGCCGGGCAGCGCGATGCGGCGGCGCGTCTCGTGCGCGACGTGCGCGCGCCAGTCCGGCGTGCCGCCCGCGCACCACCACTGGCCCAGCGCCGCGGCGAACGCGGCGTCCTCGCCGTCGGGCGCGTCGCCGAGACTGGCGATCGCGGCGACGCCCGCACGCTTCGGCACACACTGCCGCGCCAGCGTCGCCAGCGTGGCACGCGGGCCGAGTTCGATCGCGATGCAGGCCGGATCGGCCAGCGCCTGCGCGACCGCGGGCGCGAAGCGCACCGGCAGGCGCAGCTGCGTCGCCCAGTACTCCGGATCGCAGGCCTGCGCGTCGGTCAGCGGCGTGCCGGTGACGGTCGACACGATCGGGAGGCGCGGCGGCGACAGCGTCATCGTGGTCAGCCGCGCGCGCAGCACGTCGACGGCGGGCGCCATCATCGCGGTGTGGAAGGCGTGCGAGGTGACGAGCCGCTTCGCGACGACGCCGTCGGCGGCGAGCTTCGCCTCGATCGCGTCGAGATCCGCATGCGGGCCGGCGACCACGCACAGGTTCGGCGCGTTCTCGGCCGCAAGCTCGACCGCGCTGCCATTGAGGTACGGCGCGACCGCTGTCGCGGACAGCCGCACCGACAGCATGCCGCCGGCCGGCTGCGCCTGCATCGCGCGGCCGCGCAGCGCGACCAGCGCGACGGCGTCGGCCAGCGACATGACGCCGGCGAGCGCGGCGCAGACGAATTCGCCTACGCTGTGGCCGACCAGCGCGCGCGGCCGCACGCCGCGATGCATCCACAGTGCCGCGAGCGCGTATTCCAGCGCGAACAATGCCGGCTGGGCGAGATGCGTCGGCGTCAGCGCGTCACCTTCGGCGTCAAGGAACAGCGCGCGCGGATCGTCCTCGAATTCGGCCGCGAGCAGATCGCAGCAGGCATCGCAGGCGGCACGGAACACTGGCTCGCTCGCGTACAGGCCGCGGCCCATGCCGGCGTACTGCGCGCCCTGCCCGGTGCAGAGGAACACCGCCTCGGGCGCATCGCTCGCGTGAACGGACGGCGCGGCGGTGCGCAGCGCGCGCGCCGCTTCGGCGGCATCGGCAGCGACGATCGCGCGCCGGTGCGGGAAGGCGCGGCGTGCGACGCGCAGCGTGTGCGCGACATCGGCCAGCGGCAGCGACGCGTCGCCCGCGAGTGCATCGGCGAGCCGCGCGCAGGCGACGTCGAGCGCGTCGGGTGTGCGCGCCGACAGCGTCAGCAGCTGGTGCGTGCGCGTCGAAGGTGACGATGCGACCTGCGCCGACACTGGCGCTTCCTCGACGATCACGTGCGCGTTGGTGCCACCGAAACCGAAGGCGCTGACGCCCGCGCGACGCGGCGCTTCGCCGCGTGGCCATGCGGCCAGCGTCGCCTGCGGCAAGAACGGTGTCGCGTCGAACTCGATCTGCGGATTCGGCCTGGCATAGCCGATCGTCGGCGGCAGCGTCTCGCGATGCAGCGCCAGCGCGGTCTTGATGAGCCCGGCGGCGCCGGCGGCAGTGACGAGATGGCCGACGTTGCTCTTCACCGAACCGATCGCGCAGAAGCCGGTGTCGGCGGTGTGGCGACGGAATGCGCGGGTCAGGCCGTCGATCTCGATCGGATCGCCGATCGGCGTCGCGGTGCCGTGCGCTTCGAGATAGCCGATGCTGCGCGCGTCGACGCCCGCGGCGTCCTGCGCCATCGCGATCACCGCGGCCTGGCCGGCGGGATTGGGTGCGGTGAAGCTGGCGCGATCGGCGCCGTCGTTGTTGACCGCACCGCCGAGCAGCACCGCGTACACGGTGTCGCCGTCGGCGATCGCGTCGGAGAGGCGGCGCAGCGCGAGGATCGCCACGCCGTCGGAGAACACCGTGCCGCTGGCATCGGCGTCGAACGTGCGGGTGTGGCCGTCGCGCGAGACCATCGCGCCGTCCTGGTGCAGCAGGCCGCTGTTCGGCGGACAGGTGATGGCGACACCGCCGGCGAGCGCGAGATCGCAGTGACCCGCGCGCAGGCTGTCCATCGCCATGATCGTCGCGACCAGCGAGGTCGAGCACGCGGTGTGCACGCTCACCGCCGGGCCGTCGAGGCCGAGCCGGTGCGCGGCACGGCTGGTGAGGTAGTCCTTCTCGTTCGCGAGCATCGTCGGCATCTCGCCGAGCCGCGCGATCAGTTCGGGATGCGCGAGCACGTGGCGCTGGTAGTACGTCGCGTTGTACATGCCGCCGAACACGCCGACGCGGCCGGGCGCGGTCTCGGGCACGTAGCCGGCATGTTCGAGCGCATGCCACGCGGTCTCGAGGAAATGCCGGTGCTGCGGGTCCATCAGCTGCGCTTCCAGCGGCGCGATGCCGAAGAAGCCGGCGTCGAAGCATTCGACGTGATCGAGCACGCCGCGCGCCGGCACGTAGCCGGGGTCGTCGCGCAGCGCGGCGGGAATCGACGGATCGAGTTCGTCGGGACGGAAGAAGCGGATCGATTCGACGCCGTCGCAGAGATTGCGCCAGAACGCTTCAACGTCGTCTGCGCCGGGGAAACGGCCGGCCATGCCGACGATGGCGATGGCTTCGTGCGCATCATTGCGCGGACGCGACGCGACACGCTGCGGGGACGGCGCTTCCTCGCCGGCGAGACGACGCGCGAGCGCGGCCGGCGTCGGCGCGCCGAACAGCTGCACGGGACGCAGGTCGCCGACGCCGCGTTCGCGCAGCAGCCGCAGCACGCGCAACGCGGACAGCGAATCGCCGCCGAGTTCGAAGAACGCATCGTCGACGCCGACGCGGTCCAGTTCCAGCACGTCGGCGAAGGCAGCGCAGACCGCGGTTTCGGCGGCATCGCGCGGCGCGCGGTACGGGCGCGCCAGCGGCGGACGCTCGCGGCCGGGCGCGGGCAGCGCGGCGCGGTCGAGCTTGCCGTTGGCGGTGATCGGCAGCGCCGGCAGCGCGACGAATGCCGACGGGATCATGACCTCCGGCAGCGTGCGCGCGAGTGCGGCGCGCGCGGCGGCGGCGTTCCAGTCGTCGGCGACGACGTACGCGACCAGCCGCTTGCCGCCGGCGCCTTCGCGCGCAATGACCGCGCCGGCGCGCATGCCCGGCAGACGCGCGAGCGCGGCCTCGATCTCGGCCGGTTCGATGCGATGGCCGCGGATCTTCACCTGGTGGTCGACGCGACCGACGAAATGCAGCACGCCGTCGGCATCGCGACGCACGCGGTCGCCGCTGCGATACAGGCGTTCGCCCGATGCGGCATCGACGACGAAGCGTTCGGCGTCGAGATCGGCGCGACCGAGATAGCCGCGGGCCAGGCCGCGGCCGCCGAGGAAGAGTTCGCCTTCCTCGCCGTCGGGCACATCGGCACCGGCGGCATCGCGAATGCGCAGCACGGTGTCGGGGATCGCGCGGCCGATCGGAATGGCCGTGGCGTCCGCCGGCAGGTCGCGCGGGATCGCGAACGTCGTCGCGAACGTCGTGCACTCGGTCGGACCGTAGCCGTTGTGCAGCGCGATGTCCGGCAGCGTCGCGTACGCGCGGCGCACGTGCGTCGGCGACAGCGCTTCGCCGCCGGTGAACAGCTGGCGCAGGCCGGACAGCGCCTGCGGGTCTTCGTCGACGACGGCGTTGAACAGCGCCGCGGTCAGCCACGCCGTGGTCACACCCAGCGGACCGATGACCTCGGCCAGCGCGCGCGCATCGGGCACCGGCGCGGACAGGATCGCGCAGCGGCCGCCGTTGAGCAGCGGGCCCCACAGCTCCAGCGTCGAGGCGTCGAAACCCAGCGGCGCCGCGTGCAGCATGCAGGTGTCGGCGTCGAGGCGGATGTAGTCGACGTCGCCGACGAGGCGCACGATCGACCGGTGCTCGATCTGCACGCCCTTCGGCGTACCGGTCGAGCCGGAGGTGAACATCACGTAGGCGAGGCTGTACGCACCGGCGATGTCGTCGGGCGGCGCCACGATCTCGACCGGCGCGTCCCACGCCGGCAGCACGAGCATCTGCGGCGCAAGGCCATCGAGCGCGGCGGCATGCGCGGCGTCGGTGACGAGCACGCGCGCCTCGGCGTCGGCGATCAGGCCGCGCAGCCGCGCTTCGGGATAGTCGGGATCGAGCGGCAGGTAGGCGGCGCCGGCCTTGAGCACGGCGAGCGCGGCGACGATCGCCTCCGGCGAGCGCGGCAGGCACAGCGCCACGCGCGCTTCGTGCGCGACGCCGAGTGCGCGCAGCCGCGCGGCGAGCGCGTCGGAACGCCGGTCGAGTTCGGCATACGTGCAGGCGCCATCCGGCCAGACCAGCGCCGGCCGCGCGGGATGCCGCCGCGCGACCTCGCGGAACAGGCCGTGGACGGTGGCGTCGGGGCGATGCGAGGCGCGCGCGCCGGCATCGGCGTGCGGAAACAGAACGTCGGACATCACGGGTGGCAGGCCTCGAGGCGGGCGATCAGCGCGAGGATCTCGCGCATCGGGACGACCGCGGCGTTGAGCGCGGCGTCGGAATTCCAGGCGGTGCTGGCGTCGAGTTCGATCCGGTGCGCGCGCGTGCCCCAGGCCTCGCACAGGCGATCGTCGTCGGCGCCGGCGAGGGTACGCAGCACGGTGGTCATGGCCGCCGCGGGCGGCGCGGCGGCGAGATCGATGGCGGACAGCGCGTCACGCAGGGCGGCATCGATCGGCGTGCCCAGCACTTCGGTCAGCGGGCCGCTGGCGTCGGCCGGCGCGGCGTCGCCGAGTTCCTCGCGGAGGTAGTCGCGATGGGCGCGTTCGAGATCGCGCAGGTAGGCCGCGCCGTCGACCACCGGGTCCCACAGCAGCAGGTGTGCCGGGCGCAGCAACCCGCGCTGCGCGGCCAGCGCGGCGAGCGTGCCGCCCAGGCGCAGGCCGATCACGGCGATGCGCGACTGGCCGGTGGCCTCGCGCAGCGCGGCGGCAGCGGCGGCGATGTCCTCCAGCCAGTGGTCGAGGCCGAATTCGCCGACCTCGCCCGAGGAATCGCCGGTGCCGGCGTAGTCGAAGCGCAGCGTCGGATAGCCGGCCTCGTCGAGCCGGCGCGCGAGCACGCGGTAAGCGCGATGGGCGCGCACCGCTTCCTCGCCGAAGGGATTGCACAACAGCACCGCGACGCCGCGCGGACGCAGCCGCGGCGTGTGATGCACGGACGCGAGCAGTTGCCGGGCGCGTGCATCCGCGCCGCCCGCCGCGTCGACCCACCGAATTGACAGCACCATCCCCCCCGCGTGTATGGTCGCCTCGCTTCCAACGTCAGAATCGCCCGAAGCAGGCAACCGACACAGGTCCTTCCGATGTCCCTCCCGCAGGCCCAGGCCCGCGAGCGCGTCGTCCCGCTGCGGCCGGAGCGGCCGCTCGCGGCGATCGCGACCGACCCGCCGACGCCGCGCGCCGTCCCCGACGTGCTGCTCGTCAACGCCGGCGTGATCCACCGGATCGGCCCGCATCGCCTGCACGTGCGGCTGGCCCGGCGCCTGGCCGAAGCCGGCCACCGTGCCCTACGGCTGGATCTCTCCGGCATCGGCGACAGCGGCGCGATCCCCGACCGCATCGACTTCCGCAGCAGCGCGGTCGCGGACATCCGCGACGCCCTCGATAACGTGACGACGGCCGCACATCCTACCGCAGGCGCGATCGTGTTCGGCCTGTGTTCGGGGGCCGACAACGCCCTCGCCGCGGCCGCGACGGACCCGCGGATCGTCGGCCTGGTGCTGGTCGATCCGCCCGCCTACGCCACCTCGCAGGCACGTCGCCGCGCCCTGCGCGCCCGACTGGGCGACCCGCGCTTCTGGGCGACGCTGCCCGCCCGCATCGCCCGCCGCCTGCGCCGCACGCGTCACGCCGGCGACGGCAACGCGGAAGGCGAAGGCAGCCGCCAGCCGCCGCCGCAGGCCGAATACGGCCGCCAGCTGCGCGCCCTCGCCGACCGCGGCGTGCGCGTGCTGGCGATCTACACCGCCGCGCAGGGCGTGCGCTTCAACCATCCCGACCAGCTGTTCGAAGCCTTCCCCGACCTGCGCGGCCGCATCGACGTGCGCCTGTTCGACGCCGCCAACCACACCTTCACACCGCTCGCCCAGCAGTCGGCGCTGATCGACACCGTCGCCGACTGGTGCCGCAGCCGCTTCCCGGACGCCGGCTGAGTCACCGACGGGTTGCCGCTCCCGCCTGTTTCGCACGTTGTCCCGACCGGCATCGTGAGGCCGCGTCTCCCGCGCGGCAGCCGCAGAGGCACGCATGGACCTGTTCGGGGCGATCCAGTTGCAACAGCTGGCGGAGGTGCGCCGGCTGCTGGCCGCGGGGGTGGACCCCGATACCCGCGATGCACGGGGCAACCCGGCGATCGTGGTGGCACTGGACGCCGCGACCTTCCCGGGCGCGGGCGACCCTGCCGTCCTGCACCTGCTGCGCGATGCCGGGGCCGACTCCGCCCCGCTGGAGGCCGCCCTGCAGCGGATGCTGTCCGTGCTGCCCGCCCGTCTGGCGCGGACCCATGACGACATCGGCGGCCAGTTGCTGGTGCTGGTACCGCGCCTGCATGCGGTGGTGCCGGATCTCGACCCGGCCGAGCGCGAGGCCGTCGGCACGTTCGCCCGCGACGGCCAGGTGTTCTTCGCGGATTCGGATGCCCTGCGCGCCGAGGCCAAGCACCTGCGCGACGCCTTCGCCGGCGGCGCCAGCGACATCGATGTCGCCGTCGACCTGCTGGCCCGCGCGGCCGGGTTCGAGCTGCGCGCCACCGGTCTGGCCATCCGGATGGAAACGCTGGTGCACCGCTTCGCGCCGGATCGATAGACGGCAAACCTCGCGCCACAGGCCGGTGACCGCGTTCTCGTTTCGCGAGATGCGTTTGCCCGATGCTGCCGCCGATGCGGAAAGGACCGCATCGCGCATCCGTCAGGGGGCGGATGCGGACCGCCGGCCGCGCCGCGGTCGGCCCATCGACCTCATGGAGAACGTTCGATGCATCGCATGCCCCGCTTCCACCTGCTCGCACTGGCCACGGCAACCCTCTTCGCCACCGCCACCGCCACCGCAGCGACCGCCACCCGCACCGACCTGCACGCCGCCGACACCGACGGCATCGCCCAGCGCAACGCGGCGCTCGCCAAGTCCGCGTCGGCCGACACCGTCCACGCCCGCCACGAACGCGCGCTCGGCCTCGACGCCGATTCGCGGCTCGTCCTGCTCGATCGCAAGTCGACGCTCGGCGTCCGCAACCATCGCTACCAGCAGACCTTCCGCGGCATTCCCGTGTTCGGCGAGCAGATCGTCGTGTCCGAAGACACCTCTGGTCACGTGCGCACGCTGTTCGGGCAGAAGCTCGACGGTCTCGCCGCGCAGATCCCGGCCGGCAAGCCGAGACTGGCCGCGACGCGCGCGCTGTCGATCGCCAAGAGCGCCGGCCTCGGCAACCGCGTCGGCTTCATGCGCACGCGCGACGAGACCGCGCCGCTGATGATCCATGTCGACGACGCCGGCCGTGCGCGCAAGGCGTATGTCGTGACCTACTTCGCCGACAGCGCCCGCGGCGGCTCGCCGATGCGGCCGACGGTGATCGTCGATGCCGAGACCGGCCGCGTGCTGAAGCAGTGGAACAACCTGCAGACCGCGCTGGTCGGCACCGGCCCCGGCGGCAACGCCAAGATCGGGCAGTACGAGTACGGCACGAACTACGGTTACATGGACGTCGCGCAGTCGGGCAGCACCTGCACGATGAACAACGCGAACGTGAAGACCGTGAACCTCAACCACGGCACGTCCGGCAGCACGGCCTTCGCCTACACCTGCCCGCGCAACACGGTGAAGGTGATCAACGGCGCGTACTCGCCGCTCAACGACGCGCACTACTTCGGCAGCGTCGTCTACAACATGTACAACGCGTACATCGGCAAGCCGCCGCTGACGTTCCAGCTGACGATGCGGGTGCACTACAGCACGAACTACGAGAACGCGTTCTGGGACGGCTCGTCGATGACCTTCGGCGACGGCTACACCACGTTCTATCCGCTGGTCAGCCTCGACGTGGCCTCGCACGAGGTCTCGCACGGCTTCACCTCGCAGAACTCGAACCTGACGTACTCCGGCCAGTCGGGCGGCATCAACGAGGCGTACTCCGACATCGCCGGCGAGGCCGCCGAGTACTACATGCGCGGCAGCAACGACTTCAAGGTCGGCTACGACATCTTCAAGGGCAGCGGCGCGCTGCGCTACATGTACAACCCGCCGCTGGACGGCCGCTCGATCGACAATGCCGCGAACTACTACGACGGGCTGGACGTGCACTACAGCTCGGGCGTGTACAACAAGGCGTTCTACCTGCTGGCGACGAAGCCGGGCTGGAACACGCAGAAGGCATTCCAGGCGTTCGCACGCGCGAACGACTTGTACTGGACGGCGAGCACGAACTTCAACCAGGGCGTGTGTGGCGTGCAGACCGCGGCGCAGGACTACGGCTACAGCGTCACCGACGTGACGGCCGCCTTCAGTGCCGTGGGCGCGTCGTGCGGCACCACGCCGCCTCCGCCGCCGAGCGGCTGCGGGATCATGCAGCCCGGCACCACGCTGGGCAACGGCCAGACGTTCCCGTCCTGCGACGGTCGCTTCTCGCTGGCCATGCAATCCGGCGACGGCAACCTGGTGCTGTACCAGAACGGCGTCGGCGCACTGTGGGCCAACCACAGGTACGGCAGCAACCATCGTCTCGAAATGCAGGGCGACGGCAACCTCGTGGTCTACAACGGCAGCAACCAGGCGGTCTGGGATACCGGGACCTGGGGCCACGCCGGCGCGTTCCTCGCGGTGCAGAACGACGGCAATGTCGTCGTCTACAGCCCGTCGTGGCAGCCGCTGTGGGCCAGCAACACCTGCTGCCACTGATCACGCGATCGCGTCTCCGCACGCCGGGGTCCTCCCTGCACGGGGAGGACGCCGCCATCCGGTCCCGCTTCCGCCGGTCGCAACCGGCGAGACCGGGACATCGCAAGCTTGCGGGGATGCGGGCACCCCCGCATCGCCGACCTGGTCCGGCCCCGGACGGCACGCTGCGGCCCGCACACGCGGGCACGTCAACCGACCGGGTCCGACCACGTTAGCGAGGAGCGGCCTCGTCGCCGCCAACCCACCGTACTCAGGGAGAGACATCCGAATGCATCGTTTCCATCGCATCGCACCGCTGGCCATCGCGACCGCCGCGATCCTCGCCGCCGGAACGGCCTCCGCCGCGATCCGCACCGACCTCCAGCAGGTCGATGCCGCCGCCGTCGCACGCACCAGCGCATCCATCGCCAAGGCCGGCGCGGCCGACACCGTCCACGCCCGCCACGAGCGCGCGCTCGGCCTCGACGCCGACTCGAAGCTGTTCCTCGTCTCGCGCAAGGACAGCCTCGGCGTGCACAGCACGCGCTACCAGCAGACCTTCCGCGGCCTGCCGGTCTTCGGCGAGAGCGTCGTCGTGAACGAAGACGCCGCCGGCAACATCCGCACCCTGTTCGGCCAGAAGCTCGACGGCCTCGCCGCCGAGATCCCGGCCGGCAAGCCGCGCCTCGCCGCTGGCCGCGCGCTCGCACTGGGCAAGAGCGCGGGCCTGGGCAACCGCATCGGCTTCATGCGTACCCGCGACGAGCAGGCGACGCTGTCGATCTACGTCGACGACGCCGGCCATGCGCGCAAGGCCTACGTCGTGACCTACTTCGCCGACACCGCGCGCGGCGGTTCGCCGACGCGTCCCACCGTCATCGTCGACGCCGAGACCGGCCACGTGCTGAAGCAGTGGGACAACCTGCAGCATGCGCTGGTCGGCACCGGGCCCGGCGGCAACGCCAAGATCGGCCAGTACGAGTACGGCACGAACTACGGCAAGCTCGACGTGACCCAGTCGGGCACCACGTGCACGATGAACAACACCAACGTGAAGACGGTGAACCTCAACGGCGGCACCACCGGCACCACGGCGTTCTCGTACACCTGCCCGCGCAACACGGTGAAGACCATCAACGGCGCGTACTCGCCGCTGAACGACGCGCACTACTTCGGCGGCGTGGTCTTCAACATGTACAACGCCTACATCGGCAAGTCGCCGCTGACCTTCCAGCTGGTGATGAAGGTCCACTACGGCACCAACTACGAGAACGCGTTCTGGGACGGCTCGTCGATGACCTTCGGCGACGGCTACACCACGTTCTATCCGCTGGTCGGACTGGACGTGGCCTCGCACGAAGTCTCGCACGGCTTCACCGCGCAGAACTCGAACCTCACCTACTCCGGCAAGTCGGGCGGCATCAACGAGGCGTACTCGGACATCGCCGGCGAGGCGGCCGAGTACTACATGCGCGGCACGAACGACTTCAAGGTCGGCTACGACATCACCAAGGGCACGGGCGCGCTGCGCTACATGAACAACCCGACCCTGGACGGCAAGTCGATCGCCAACACGGCGAACTTCTACTACGGCCTGGACGTGCACTACTCGTCGGGCATCTACAACAAGGCGTTCTACAACCTGGCCACCACGGCGGGCTGGAACACGCAGAAGGCGTTCCAGGTGTTCGCGCGCGCCAACGACCTGTACTGGACGGCCAGCACGACCTTCCACCAGGGCGTGTGCGGCGTGCAGACCGCGGCCGCCGATTACGGCTACAGCGTGGCGAACGTGACCGCGGCGTTCAGCGCGGTGGGCGCGACCTGCGGCGGCTCGGACACCGGCACGCTGCCGACCATCACCAGCTTCGTCTGCCCCGATTCGGGCATGAGCGGCGGCGGCACGTACTACTGCAACGTGACCTTCAGCTCGCCGACGTACGCCGTCGCGACCTGGCCGAATGGCGCGCATACCGCCACGTACTCGGGTCGCTGCACCAGCGGTTCGCGTCCGTCGGTGACGGTGCGGGTGGGCAACTTCTATGGCGAAGTCTCCAGCACCAAGAGCTTCAGCTGCCCGTCCGGCCCGATCCCCTGATCGATCGAACATGATCGATCCGGCATGATCGGTCCGGAGCGAGCCGCCGGTGCGCCCCGGGCGCACCGGCGGCCTCGCAGGCCGGTCACCGGCAAGGCCGTATCCTGTCGGCGCCGCCGGCACCGACGGCAGCAACGGAAGGAGCAGCAGATGGCCGGATCCGGTTCGCGTTACGACGTCCACGGCCTCGTCCTCGATCTGGGCGAGGCCTTTTCCGCCGCCGAACGGCGACAGGTGCTGGCGCGGCTGCGCGCCGACGTGCCGGCCTTCGCGGCGCTGGTCGCGGCGGGCACGTCCGGAACGCCGCTGGGCAAGGGCGCCAGCGACGTGCAGGTGCCGTTCGCCGATGGTCGCCGCGTCGACATCGGCCGCGCCTGGAACGCGGTGCACGCGTTGCGCGCGCATCCGCTGGTGGCGGATGCCGAACCCGCGGTGGGCTATCGCGTCGATCCCCCGCCGGCCACGACGAAATCCCTGCGCGCCAGCAGCGCCGGTGGCGCCGACCTGCCCGCTTCCGATCCCCGCGACTGGTCCAGCCGCGCCGTGCGCGCCGACGTCGCGCGGGCGCAGACCGGCGCGACCGGCCGCGGCGTGCGCATCGGGCATCCCGACACCGGCTACACCGACCATCCGCTGATCCTCGGCCCGCGCCTGCGCACCGCCGACGGTTACGACTTCGTCGACGACGATCCCGACGCCCACGATCCGATGACCGGCCGTTTCCCCGGCCACGGCGCCGCGACCGCCAGCGTGATCTTCAGCGACGGCGCGCCCGAGCTGTTCGGCATCGCGCCCGGCGCGTCGCTGGCGCCGATGCGGGTGTCGGGCTCGGTGATCCATTTCGATTTCACGCGCCTGATCCGCGCGCTGTACCGGTGCCGCGACCGCGACTGCGACCTGGTGTCGATGAGCCTCGGCGGCCCGTGGGCCGGACGCTCGCTGTCGCGCGCCACCGATGCGCTGGTCGCCGACGGCCGCATCCTGTTCGGCGCCGCCGGCAACCACACGATGATGGTGATCTTCCCCGCGCTGCTGGACAGCGTGATCGCGGTGGCCGGCAGCAACGCGCTCGACAAGCCCTGGAGCGGCTCGGCGTCGGGCGCGGCGGTCGACATCACCGCGCCGGGCGAGTCGGTCTGGCGCGCATGGACACACGTGCGCGGCGGCCAGCCGGTGCACGAGACGGGCCGCAGCGACGGCACGTCGTACGCCACCGCCACCGTCGCCGGCCTGTGCGCGATGTGGCTGGAACACCACGGCGGCGGCGCCGCGCTGCGCCAGCGCTATGGCGGTCGCCTCGCGTCGGTGTTCCGCGATCTGCTGCAGGCGCATTGCCGCACGCCGGCGGGCTGGAAAACGGACCGCTACGGCCCGGGCATTGCCGATGGCCAGGCCTTGCTGGCGGCGACGTTGCCCGCGTTCGGCGGCGTGCCGCTGCGCAGCGCACTGCGCGCGCCGACGCGCGCCACCGCCGAGGCCGACTGGTCGCGGCTGCAGCGGCATCTGCCCGAGCTGACGGCGGCGCAGGTCGCGGCGGCGGTCGAAGCCCTGCACGCACCGGCGCTCACGACCGCACGCGCCTCGCGCACCGCACGCGCGATGCCGCCGCCGGGCCTGATCGACGAGATCGAATTCTTCATCGCCACCGACCCGGCCGTGCGCGCGGCCTTCGTCGCGGCCGGCGCGGCGAAGCGCCCCGCGCGCGCCGCCAGACGCGGCACGGCGCCCGTCGCGGGCCCGGATGCGCTGCTGCGCCGGCACGGGTCGGCGGCGTTGCGGGCCGCACTGGGCGACTGACGCCGGCTCAGCCGCCGCAGGTGCTGGCGCGGTAGACGCGGGTGACGCGGTCGAACTCGGCCTTCTGCTCGCCGTCGCGGCCGCCGGAGAACTTCCAGCGGAACTCGGCTTCGTCGACGCGCTTCTTCCACGCCACGCACAGCAGTTCGGCGGGCACGGGCGTGCAGGCGTCGCGGCGCATCTCGCAAGCCTGCCCGGCCGCGAGCGCGGCGCTGCCGTCGATGCCGACCGTCTCCAGCGCGACGCACGAAGCCGGCGGCTCGGCGGTGTCGCCGAGGTAGTCCTTGTCGTCCCATGTGCGGCACTGGAACAGCGGCGGTGGCGGGGTGCGCACGGCCGGCGGCGGTTCCGCGGCGACCGGCGCCGCTGGCGGCACTGCGGCGGATTGCGCATCCGGCTTCGGTGCGGCCGGCTTCGACGCCGCGGGGGGCGGCCGGAACGCCGGCAGCGGCGCGACGTTGCGGATCGTCTGCTGCTGGCCCTTGGGACAGGGCACGTCGTTCTGCAGCGTCACCGCGCCACTGGCGGGATCGACGCAGCGGTAGATCACCATGCCGCCGGGGGGCGCCGCGGCCGGCGCCGTGGACGGCAGCGTGGCGAAGGCGAGTGCGAGCACGCAGGCCGCGGCGGCGGAGCGGAAGCTCGGCATGGTCAACGGCAGTCCTGATCGATGCGGGCGACCAGACTGCGCTCCTCGCGCGCCAGCGCGGCGCGTTCGGACGGCTGGGCGATGGCGTAGCGGCGACCGATCTCGCCGCGGCGGTCGCGCAGGCGGCCGCAGACGTCGGCCTGCGGCAGGGCGTAGCAGGCGTCGCGGACCCACGTGGTGGCGCCGTATGCAGCCGGTGTGGGGACGATCGCCGTGCCGATGCTGCCGCTGCGGTAGTTGCCGCTGACGCGGCCGTTCTCGACCTGGAAGTCGATCCGGCCCGGCTCGTTCACCGGCACCCGGCCGAACAGCGGCGCACCCAGCGTCCACATCGGCACCGCGCGCAGATTACCCTCGGGGCTGTCACTGAGGTAGCGCTGGTCGTCGGGGGTGACGCATTCGTACATCGGCCGCGGTGCCTGGACCACGATGACCTCGCGCGTGGTGACGGGGATGGCCGGCGCGGCGGCTGCGGGCGCCGACGGGCGCGGAGGCGCGTCCTTCGGCCGCAGCATGGTGCGGGTTTCCTGGCGCTGGCCCTTGTCGCAGGGCGAATCGCGCAAGGTCAGGCGGCCGTCGGCGCCGGTGCAGCGGTAGATGACCACGTCGTCGCCGGCCCGGGCCGGTGCCGGCGGCAGTGTCGCCGACAGCGCGAGGCCGGCGACGAGAGCGAGGGCGGGAAGCGGGGCGGGGCGGGCGCGCATGGCGCCATCCTGCAACGCGCGGCGGGCGAGGGAAAGCCGCCGGGCGACCGGCGGCGGACGCGGTTCAGCCCGGCCGGGACCGGGCATCGCGATCAGGCCGTCTTGATCAGGCCTTCTTCACCACCCGCTTGCCCGGGGTGACGACCGGGCTGGCGGTGATCAGCGGCTTCGCCGGCGCGGGGGCCGGGGCGGCGGCCTTCTTGGCCGCGGCCTTCTTCGCCGGCGCCTTCCTGGCGGTGGTCTTCTTCGCGGCAGCCTTCTTCGTCGCCGCTTTCTTCGCCGGGGCCTTCTTCGCGGCCGGCGCCTTCTCGGCCTTCGGCTTGGCGGCGACCTTCTTCGCCGCAGCCTTCTTGGCGCCGAAGCCGCGACGCGCCGGCTTGCCGGTGGTTTCCAGCAGTTGCGTGGCTTCTTCCAGCGTCAGCGACTTCGGCTCGCGATCCTTCGGGATCTTGCCGTTGAGCTTGCCGTCGCTGATGTACGGACCGAAGCGGCCGTTGAGCACCTGCACGTCGCTGCCTTCCCACTCCAGCAGGATGCGGTTGCGGGCGATCTCTTCCTTCTGCTCGATCAGGAACACCGCGCGGCCGAGGTCGATCGTGTACGGATCGTCTTCCTTCGCCAGCGAGGCGTAGGTCGCGCCGCGCTTGGCGAACGGGCCGAAGCGGCCGATGCCGACGCTCACTTCCTCGCCGTTGCTCTGCCCGAGCTTGCGCGGCAGCCGGAACAGCTCCAGCGCTTCCTGCAGCGTGATGGTGTGCATCGACTGGCCGGGACGCAGCGAGGCGAAGTCCAGCTTCTCGTCGGTGTCCTTGTCGCCGATCTGCGCGTACGGCCCGTAGCGGCCGAGGCGGACGCTGACCGGCTTGCCGGACTTGGGATCGGTGCCGAGTTCGCGCGCGCCGGTGGCCTCGCTGCGATCGACGGATTCGGTCTTCTCCTCGACCAGTTCCTTGAACGGGCCCCAGAACTTCTCCATCAGCGGGACCCAGTCCTCCTCGCCGCGGCTGACGGCGTCCAGCTCGTCCTCCATCTTGGCGGTGAAGTCGTAGTCGACGTAACGGGTGAAGTGGCCCGAGAGGAACTTGCTGACCGCGCGGCCGACGTCGCTGGGACGGAAGCTGCGGCCTTCCATCTCGACGTACTTGCGGAACAGCAGCGTCTGGATGATCGAGGCGTAGGTGGACGGACGGCCGATGCCGTATTCCTCCAGCGCCTTCACCAGCGCCGCTTCGGTGAAGCGCGGCGGCGGCTGGGTGAAATGCTGGTCGGCGTGGACGCGATCGAGCGGGATGCGGTCGCCCGGCTTCATCGCCGGCAGCTTGCGGCCCTCGTCGTCGTCGTCCGCGCTCTTCTGGTCCTTGCCTTCCTCGTACACGGCGAGGAAGCCCGGGTCGACCACGGTGGTGCCGCTGGCGCGGAAGCTGTGCGCGGTGCCGGCGGCGAGGTCGACGCTGACGGTATTGAGCGTGGCCGGCACCATCTGGCAGGCGACGCTGCGCTTCCAGATCAGGTCGTAGAGCTTGCGCTCGTCATCGCTGAGGAAGCGCGCGACCTTGGCCGGCGTGCGCAGCGCCGAGGTCGGACGCACTGCCTCGTGCGCTTCCTGCGCGTTCTTCGACTTGGTCTGGTAGAAGTTCGGCTTGTCCGGCAGCGCCTTGGTGCCGTAGTCGCGGGCGATGACGTCGCGCAGTTCGGCGATGGCGTCCATCGACAGGTTGACCGAGTCGGTACGCATGTAGCTGATCAGGCCGACCGTGCCTTCCTCGCCGATCGCCACGCCTTCGTACAGCTTCTGCGCGACCTGCATGGTGCGCTTGGTGGTGAAACCGAGCTTGCGCGCGGCTTCCTGCTGCAGCGTGGAGGTGGTGAACGGCGGCGCCGGGCGGCGCTTGCGCTCCTTGCTGGCGACGTCGGTGACCTGCAGCACGCCGTTGGCGGCGGCCACGATGCGCTTGCGCGCGGCCTCGGCGCTGTCGCCGTCGGTGACGGTGAACTGCTCGAACTTCTTGCCGTCGAGCTTCGCCAGCTTGGCGGTGAAGGCCTGCGACGGATGCGCGCACTCGGCCTCGATGGTCCAGTACTCGCGGGCGACGAAGGCTTCGATCTCCTCCTCGCGCTCGACAATCATGCGCAGCGCCGGCGACTGCACGCGGCCGGCGGACAGGCCGCGCTGCACCTTGCGCCACAGCACCGGCGAGAGATTGAAGCCGACCAGATAGTCCAGCGCGCGGCGGGCCTGCTGGGCGTCGACCAGCGGCGTGGCGATCTGCCGCGTCTGCGTCATCGCTTCCTTGATGGCGCGCGGGGTGATCTCGGTGAACACCACCCGTTCCAGGGTGCGGTCCTTGAGCAGGCCCCGCTCCTTCAGGATCTCCGCGATGTGCCAGCTGATGGCTTCGCCCTCGCGGTCCGGGTCGGTCGCCAGGAAGAGGTGGTCGGCGGCCTTGGCGGCCTTGGCGATGGCCTCGACGTGCTTCTCGTTCTTGTCGATCAGCTCGTAGCGCATGGCGAAACCGCGGTCGGGGTCGACCGCGCCCTCCTTCGGCACCAGGTCGCGGACGTGGCCGTACGAGGCCAGGACCTGGAAGTCCTTGCCGAGGTACTTGTTGATCGTCTTCGCCTTGGCGGGGGACTCGACGATGAGGAGGTTCTTGGGCATTTCGGGTGGGGATCCGGAAGGGCCGCGACCCCTTGCGGGAGGTCGGCGGCGAGGCCCGGGACAAGGCCCGGACCAGAAGGCGACGCCCGGGGGAGGCCCGGGCGTCGGTCAATTCTCTTTTTTTAGTCGTGTCACGTCCGGGCGCCCCGTGTCAAGCGTCCGGAAGTCGAAGTGGGAACCGCTCCCGGCTCCGGAGGCGGCCACCGGGCAGCCTGCACGAGGCTTCCCGGGTCGCCCCGCGTGGCCTGCGCAGGCGGCGGGACGGGCTCAGCGCACCCCGCCGGCGATGACCGCGAGCATGGCGCCGAAGGCCGCCAGCGCGCCCAGGATCAGCAGGCCGGCCAGCGCCAGCACCACGATGGTGACGGTGCCCAGTTCCTCGCGCTGCCATTCCGGGTGGTCGGTGTAGGCGTACTTGTCGACCACCAGGGTGTCGCAGACCATGTCGTGCAGGGCCTGCTTGCGCTCGGTGAAGCCGGCCATGATGTAACCGATCATCAGGATGAGGCTGCTGAGGACGGTCGCGAACAGGCGGCCGAAGGCACGCCAGAAGGTGATGCGGGTGCCGTCGGCGCGCACGACCTTGATGCCGATCGCCATCTTGCCGAGCGTGGCCTGGTGCTTCGAGGCGTGCATCCAGGCGAAGTACAGCACCGGGATCGCGATCGAGACCAGGTAAATGGCGCCGATGAAGGCGATGCCCGCGCCCGTGGCGAACGGATCGTTCGACGAGGCGCTGGCGCCGAACCCGACGCCGGCCATGATCCCCAGCGGGATCATCAGCGCGTAGGTCATCGCGGTGACCGCGAAGTAGTCGATGAAATAGGCGGCGAACCGCTTCCAGAACCCGGCGTAGACCACGCGACCGCCCTGCACCACCATGTCGACCGTCTCGACGTTCGCCTGCGGCGGCGCGTACGGTGTGGCTTCGGCGATGGCGTAGGGCCGGTAGGCGCCATCGGCGGGCGCAGCCTCGGCGGCCTTCACGAAGGCTTCCGCCTGCGGGTCGCCCGGCAGGTCGCCGGCCACCACCTCGCGGATCATCTCGCGCCACGGCCGCCATTCGGACATGCCCTCGCGCCACACCAGCGCCTCGGGCGCCAGCAGGCCGCGGGCATGCAGG
Organism: Lysobacter sp. DMC104; assembly: GCF_056313665.1. Classification (NCBI taxonomy): domain Bacteria; kingdom Pseudomonadati; phylum Pseudomonadota; class Gammaproteobacteria; order Lysobacterales; family Lysobacteraceae; genus Lysobacter; species Lysobacter sp. DMC104. The sequence continues at coordinate 55,382 of NZ_JBQUZW010000009.1, forward strand.
GCAGCCAGATCGCCGGCCGAGACCGGGCCGTGCTGGAGACGCTGGGCGTCGCTGTAGTACCACTCGCTCATGTCGAAGACACCTGGAAAGGAAGGGGCCGGCGGCGGATCAGTGGCCGCCGATCATCGAGGTCAGCGCCACGCCCGCGACCACGATCAGCGCGAGCAGGCCGAGCATCATCAGGCCGAACAGGATCAGGATCACGATGGTGACCGTGCCCAGCTCCTCGGACTGCAGTTCGGGCTGGTCGGTGTAGGCGTACTTGTCCACCACCAGCGTGTCGCAGACCATGTCGTGCAGCGCCTGCTTGCGGGCGGTGAAGGCCGCCATCAGGTAGCCGATCATCAGCGTGAAAGTGCTGAGCAGCGTGGCGAAATAGCGGCCGAATCCGCGCCAGAAGGTGATCGGCGTGCCGTCGGTGCGCACGACCTTGATGCCGACCGCCATCTTGCCGAGGCTGGCCTGCGAGGACGAGGCATACATCGCGCCGAAATAGCAGCCGCCGATCAGCATCGACACGATCTGCAGGACGGCGTCCGCGGTCGAATAGGTGGTGCTGTAGTCGCCGGCGCCCATGCGCCCGATCCCGACCATCGCGCCGAGGATGCCGCCGATGATGCCGAGCAGGAAATTGTCGATCACCGAGGCCGCGAACCGCTTCCAGAACCGGGCGTAGACGACGTGGCCGCCGTGCACCGGGGCGGCACGGTCCTCGACCCGCGCCTGCGGCGGCGCGTAGGGCGTCGGCTCGGCGATGGCATAGGGCCGGTAGGCGCCGTCGGCCGGCGCGGCCTCGGCGGCCTTCACGAAGGCCTCGGCCTGCGGGTCCTCGGGCATGCCGCCGGCGATCACCTCGCGCAGCATCTCGCTCCAGGGGCGCCAGGCGGACATGCCTTCGCGCCAGACGAGGGTCTCGGGCGGCAGCTGGCCGCGGCCGTGCAGCGCGGCGAGGTCCGACGCAGACACCGGGCCGTGCTGGGTGCGCTGCGCGTCGCTGTAGTACCAATCGGTCATGGGGGCGGATCCGGAATCGAAGGCGTCAGGGACGGGTGCCGCTGCGGCAGGACATCGGCAGGTAGCGCTCGTCGAGCGTGCCGGCGTCGCAACGCCAGCGGGTGCCGTCGGACACCGCCACGAGGGTCTTGCCGTCGACCGTCGCGCCGACGCCCTCGAAGCGCAGCTCGATCGCGCATTCGTTGCTGTCGAGGCTGCCGACGGTGAGCCGGGCCAGTCCCTTGGCGTCGCCCGAGGCCGACAGCGGCAGGCTGGCGTCCTCGGGCTGGCCGACGTCGACGTTGCCCGGACAGGCCTCGTTGGCCTCGCGCCAGGCGTCGACCTGCGGTTGCAGGCCCTGCACGGTGGCGTAGGCGGCCATCACCTTCGAGCGCACCACGTATTCCTGGTACTGCGGGATGGCGATCGCGGCAAGGATGCCGATGACGAAGATGCCGAACACGCCCACCACGGCACCGATGATCAGGGCGATGGCGCAGCCGGACATGCCCTTGCGGGGCGGGGGCGCCTGCGGCGGAGCAGCGGACGAGGGCGACGCGGGCAGCGGCGGGGGCATGTTCATGCGGTCAGACTCCGCAGCGCGGCGGGATCGCGCTGGCCGGCATGTCGAGGTTGCGGCAGTCGATGCGGACCGCATCGCCGCCGAGGGTGACGTCGTACTGCACGGCATGGCCCTTCACTTCGGCGCCGAGACCGAGGAACTGCACGCGATATGCGCAGACGCCGCCGGCGGGCCGCGCCGGCTCCAGGCTGAACCAGCCGTCCTCGCCGCCCTGGAAGCGCTGTTCGCGCACCATCAGCTTCTCGAACTCCAGCTCGTCCGGACAGGCGTTGCCATTGGCGACATAGAACTCGGCCATGGCCGCGGTCACCAGCTCGCGCGCCAACGCGTCGGTCTTGTCCAGGCGGCGCGCGTCGAACACGCCATCGCCATGCGATTGCGCGGCTTGCGCGGCCTTCGCGCGCTTCACGTAGTCGTTGTAGGCCGGCAGCGCGAGCGCCGCGATCACCCCGACCAGCAGCAGGCCCAGCACGCCGATGACCGCCAGCGCGATCAGGCAGCCGTTGCGCCGCGACGGCGGCGGCTCCACGGGCACGCTCGGGCGTGCCGCATGCGAAGCGGTGGCTGCCGCCGGGCGGATCGGCGGCGGAGGCGGCGGCTTGGTCAGGTCGGGCTCGACGCCGGTGAGACCCAGCTCCTCGATCAGGCGATCCAGCGGCTGCCATTCGCGCAGGCCGTCATGCCAGGCCAGGGTGTCGCGCACGATCACGCGGTCGCGATACCGCTGCTGCATCTGTTCCGCAGTCAGCGGACCCACCCGGCCCTGGCCGGGTGCGTGGTAGTACCAATCGGTCATGCATCCCCCAATCTCGCGGCGCCGTCGCCGGCCGGGGACCTCCGGCGGCATGGCGCGCGCGGGCAGTGTCCCAGAATTGCCCCGGCCCGCGCCATGCGCAGGCGCCGGGCGTGGTCCATTTCCGGACGGGCGTCGTGCCCGCGGACGGCGTCAGTGCACCCGCTCGCCGTCGTCCTCGAACATCTGCGTCTCCATCCAGGCGTACGCGGCCTCGGAGCCCGGCTGGTTGAACAGCACCATCAGCACGACCCACTTGAGGTCGTCCAGGTCCAGCTCGTCCTGGTCCAGTGCCATCGCCCGGTCGACCACCAGTTCGCGCTGGTCGGCGTCGAGGATGCCCTGCTGCTCCAGGAACATCAGGAAGCCGCGGCAGTCGACGTCGAGCTTGTCCAGCTCGGCGCCGAAAAACACGCGCACGGGGCCGTCGGCGCGGGGCGCGGCGGGCTCGGAACGACGGGCGGCGAGCGTGTCCAGCCAGTCGAAGGCCTTGTGGATCTCGGCCGGGCTGAAACCGGCCTGGAGCAGGCCGTTCTGCAACGAGTCCCGGTCGCCGGCGAGGTCTTCGTCCTGGGCGAAGTAGTGCTCGAAGAGGTAGAGCAGGACGTCGAGGATGCTTTCTTTCATGTCCCCTGACTTGCGCCGGTCGGCGCACTGGAAAGGAAGGAGGTGGAGCGTCGGCAGTAACGACCGTGCTCGACCGACACCCGCCCCTGCAACTCCATGCCGAGGAGCATGGAGGAGAGGGCCGCGGCCGTCAATCCGGTGCGTTCGACCAGCTGATCCATGGTGCTGGGGTCGTGGCCGAGCGCGGACCACAACCGGTGGTGTTGCGGATCGTCCGCAGGCGCCGGTGCGGCAACCTGCGCGGACGCCGGCCGGGCATCGCCCGTCGCCCCCAGCCGGCGCTGCAACTCGCCGCGCAACGCCCCGGCCCAGGCGCCCAGCGCTCCGATCACCTCGTCCGCCGATTCCACCAGCATCGCACCGTCGCGGATCAGCCGGTGGCAACCACGGGCCATCGGGTTGTGGATCGAGCCGGGCAGCGCGAAGACGTCGCGCCCGGCATCGGCGGCCAAGCGGGCGGTGATCAACGCCCCGGACCGGGTCGCCGCCTCGATCACCAGCGTGCCCAAGGTCAACCCGGCGAGGATGCGGTTGCGGCTGGGGAAATGTTCGCGGCGGGCGGAGGTGCCGGGCGGGTGCTCGCTGACCACTGCGCCGGTACGGGCGATGGCCGCCATCAGCCCGGCATGGGACTGCGGGTACGGCACGTCAGGCCCGGTGCCGAGCACGGCAACCGTCAGGCCGTCCGCGGCCAGTGTGGCCTCGTGCGCGGCGCGATCGACCCCGGCGGCGAGCCCGCTGGTCACGGCAAAGCCGGCCCGCGCCAGCGCCCGGGCGAAATCGCGGGCATTGTCGCAACCGCCGGCGGTGGGGCCGCGGCTGCCGACCACCGCCACCGCCGGATGCCACAGCCGGGTCGGGTCGCCGTCGACGAACAGCGCCAGCGGCGGGCTGCCGGCGCGGCGGAGCAGCGGCGGGTAGTCGGGATCGTGCCAGCCCACCAGCCGGTGCCCGGGCTCTCGCAGCCAGGCGCGACAACGGGCCAGCACGTCGGCATCGAGCGCCCCGGGCTCGCCTTCGAGCGCGCGGATCTGCGGCGTGTCCAGGCCGGCCTCGCGCCAGCGCGCCCGCGGCAGTGCGCGCACGGCGGCGGGGCCGCCACGGGCATCGAGCAGGTCGCGCCGCGGCGCAGTGGCGCCGCCGGGCAGCAGCAGGGCGAGCAGGGCTTCGGTATCGGCATCGAGCGTGTCCATGCCCACAGCGTGCCCCGGACACGACGAAGGCGCCTTCGGGCGCCTTCGCGTTGTGCTGTCGGGGAATTCCTATCAGGGCATGCCGATCAAGGCATGCCGAACCGCGTTACTTCGCGTCCGGACCCTTCAGGCGGTAGCCGACGCGGCTGGGCTTGGTGCTCTGCATCACCAGGCCGTAGCTGACCTTGTCGAAGGTGCGGAAGATCATGACGTGGCCGGCGTATTCGTCCGGCAACTGCACGCGGGAACCCTTCGGCACCGATTCCTCGCCGCGCCAGTAGCCGACCTCGACGCGGTCGACCTCATTGGAACCCTGGCGCCAGATCGACAGCACGGTGCCGTTGTCGATGCCGTCCTGCGCACCGACCGACAGCGCGACCACGTCGCGCGGGCCGCCGCTGGTCAGCGAGTTCGCCACCGCCAGCACGCGGGCCTTGTTCTCGTCCAGCGGCTGCTTCGGCGCGTGCGGGAAGAACTGCAGGTCGTACGGCTGGGCGTCGACCGGGATCAGGCGGTCGCCGACGCGCACTTCCACGTTCTGGTCGTCCAGCTTCAGCGTGGTGACCTCGACGTTGCCCTCGCGCAGCTTCACGACCGTGCCGGCGTTGACGCGCAGCAGTTCGTTGCCGAGGAACTCGTGGCCGATGTCGGCACCGGCGGTGTCGCTCCAGCCGGTGCCGAAGCCCGGGACCAGACCGCCACGGAAGTCGTAATGGTTGCGGGTCAGCTTGTCGCAGCACTCGCGCTTGCCGATGCGCATGTAGCGCTGGGTCGGGCGGACGATGGCATAACGCTGGCCGAGCTGGGCGGAATCGAGGTTGCGGGCGTAGACCAGATGGCCCTGCACGCTCCGGGCGATGTCCTCTTCCATGCCGACCACGTACGGCAGCGTCTTGAACTCGTCGACCACCCGCAGGTCGCGCAGGTAGGCCTCGATCTCGGACAGCGGGATGGCGTTGATGGGGCCGCCGCCGTCATTGCGCGGACCAGGCAGGACCGAGACGCGGTCGAGATAGGCCAGACTGATGATGTCGCCGGGGTAGATCAGGTGCGGATTCTTGATCTGCGGGTTGGCCTGCCAGATCTCCGGCCACAGCCACGGCCGCTTCAGGAAGCGCCCCGCGATGTCCCACAGCGTGTCGCCGCGCTTCACCACATAGGTGTCGGGGTGGTCGCCACGGAACTCCTCCTGGGCCACCGCATAGGTGCCCACGGTCAGAAGGGCAATCGCGCCTGCCACCTTCACACGGTGAGAAAAGCGCTTAAGGATGCTGGCCATCTACTTGCTCCCCTTGGGATTTTCCCCAACACAACGGCCGCACTATAGCCCACAAATCCCGGCCGTTGGCAAGTCGGAAGCGGGTACAATGCCCCGGAATGGGCCTTTGGCCCGCCCCCATCGACGCAAACATGACGTCCCTCTCAATTCTCGAATTCCCCGACCCCCGGCTCCGGACCAAGGCAAGGCCGGTCGAGGCCGCCGAAATCGCCTCCGCCGAGTTCCAGGCCCGGCTCGACGACATGTTCGAGACCATGTACGCGGCCCCCGGCATCGGCCTGGCCGCCAGCCAGGTGGACGACCACCGCCGCTTCATGGTCATCGACGTCAGCGAGGAAAAGAACCAGCCGCTGGTCTTCATCAATCCGGAGATCGCGGTCGCCGACGGCCACCAGGTCTACCAGGAAGGCTGCCTGTCGGTGCCCGGCATCTTCGCCGACGTCACCCGCGCCAACGTCATCACCGTGAAGGCCATCGGCCGCGACGGCCAGCCGTTCGAGCTGGAGACCGACGGCCTGCTGGCGATCTGCGTCCAGCACGAGATGGACCACCTCGACGGCAAGCTGTTCGTCGACTACCTCTCGCCGCTGAAGCGCGAGATGGTCCGCAAGAAGCTGGAGAAGGCACGGCGGGCCAAGTCGGCGGCGTGAGTGTGAGGCGCGTCACCCCGTTCGTGTTGGTAGAGCGGGCTTCAGCCCGCTGCAGTTCCACAGAAGCATCGACAGCGGGCTGAAGCCCGCTCTACCGGGTTGCCGCGAGTCGAAGACGGCGATCGCGTTCCATCGCACCGACCACCGGTGCCCGCTTGGTACTCCATGTCCCTGAGAATCGTCTTCGCCGGCACGCCGGCCTTCGCCGTCCCCTGTCTGCGCGCCGCGGCGCGGCAGAATGAAGTAGTGGCGGTCTACACCCAGCCCGACCGGCCCGCCGGCCGCGGGCGCGCGCTCGCGGCTTCGCTGGTGAAGCTGGAAGCCCTGCAGCGCGGGATCGAAGTGCTGCAGCCGGAGACGCTGAAGACGCAGGTCGCGCGCGATGCGCTGCGGGCGCTGAAGCCGGACCTGATGATCGTGGTCGCCTACGGCCTGATCCTGCCGCAGAAGATCCTCGACATCCCGACCCACGGCTGCTGGAACGTCCACGCCTCGCTGCTGCCGCGCTGGCGCGGCGCGGCGCCGATCCAGCGCGCGATCGAGGCGGGCGACACCGAAAGCGGCGTCTGCCTGATGCGCATGGAGAAGGGCCTGGACACCGGCCCGGTGCTGCTGTCGCAGCAGGTCGCGATCGGGCCGGACGACACCGGCGGCCAGTTGCACGACCGCCTGTCCGAACTCGGCGCGCAGGTGCTGGCCGACGGCCTCGGCCTGCTGCGCGCGGGCATCCTGCCGGTCGCACGGCCCCAGCCCGAAGAAGGCGTGACCTACGCACACAAGCTCGACAAGCACGAGGCGAAGCTCGACTGGACGCAGCCCGCGGCCGCGCTGGCGAACAAGGTGCGCGCGTTCAACCCGTGGCCGATCGCCGAGGCGACCCTCGCCGGCGAACGCGTGCGCATCCACGGCGCGATCGCGCTCGACGTCGCGCACGATCGCGCGCCGGGCACCGTGCTCGCAGCCGCGCGCGACGGCATCGACATCGCCTGCGGCCAGGGTGCGCTCCGCATCCGTGTGCTGCAGCGCGAAGGCGGCAAGGCGATCACCGCCGCCGATTATCTGAATGCGCGGCGGGATCTCGTGGCGGCATCGGCATGAGCATGCTCCGCGCGTTCGATGTCGTGCGCGTGCTGTCCGTCGAGGGCGCGCACTCGCGTCGCGTCGCCGACGACGCACGCACGCCCCGCATCGGCGATGTCGCTGCCGTGGTGGAGGTGCTGCGTGCGCCCGGGCATCCCGACGGCTTCGAGTGCGAGTGCGTGGACGGACATGGCCGTACGCTGTGGTTGGCGACTTTTCACGCCGAAGCGCTCGAACTGATCGCGAAGGACACCCGATGACCACCGGCACCGCCCCCCGCCTCGCCGCCGCGCGCGTCCTCGACGCGGTGCTGCATCGCGGCCGTTCGCTGAAGGCGGAGTTCGCGAAGGCGCTGCCGGCGCTGGACGATCCCCGCGACCGTGCGCTGGTCGAGGCGATCTGCTTCGCGGCGCTGCGCGAACGCGCGCGCTACGCCGCCACGCTCGATGCCTGGGTCGCGAAGCCGCTCGCCCGTCGCGACGATCCACTGAAGGCGCTGCTGTACGTCGGCTTCGCCCAGCTCGACGCGCTGCAGTTGCCGGCGCACGCCGCGCTCGACGCGACGGTCGAAGCCGCCCGCGCGCTGGGCCGCACGCACCAGGCCGGGATGGTCAACGCCCTGCTCCGCCGCGCCCAGCGCGAAGGCCTGCCCGCCGCCGATCCGGCGCAGGCGTGGCCGGCGTGGCTGCTGGCGGAACTGCGCCGCGATTGGCCCGACGACGCCGACGCGATCCTCGCCGCCTGCGCCGCGCCGGCGCCGCTGTGGCTGCGGGTGAACCGTCGCCTCGGCACCCGCGACGCCTATCTCGAACAATTGCGCGAGGCCGGCATCGACGCGGTCGCCCATGACGCACTGCCCGACGCCCTGCGCCTGGACGCCTCGCGCGCGGTGGCCGAGCTGCCGGGCTTCGCGGACGGCGCGGTGTCGGTGCAGGACGCCTCGGCGCAGGCCGTGGCCGACGCCCTCGCACCGGCGCCGGGCGCCCGCGTGCTCGACGCCTGCGCCGCGCCCGGCGGCAAGGCCGCGCACCTGCTCGAACGCGACCCGTCGCTGCGGATCACGGCGCTCGACATCGACGCCCGCCGGCTGCGCCGCACCAGCGAGACGCTGGCGCGGGTCGCGCCGGGCGCCACGGTGGACCTGAAGGCCGCCGACGCCACCTACCCGCCCGACTGGTGGGACGGGACGCCTTTCGACGCCGTGCTGATCGATGCGCCCTGCTCCGCCACCGGCATCGTGCGCCGGCAGCCGGACATCCTGCTGCATCGGCGCGAGTCCGATCTCGATGCGCTGGTCGCGACCCAGATGGCGCTGCTCGACGCGCTCTGGCCGACGCTGGCGCCGGGCGGGACGCTGGTCTACGCGACCTGTTCGCTGCTGGCCCGCGAGAACGCGGTACAGGTCGACGCCTTCCTGTCGCGCACGCCGGACGCCGTCGCCGAACCGCTCGACGCCCGCTTCGGCCACGTCGCCGGCGCCGGCCGCCAGCGCCTGCCGGGCGAGGACGGCATGGACGGCTTCTTCTACGCGAAGCTGCGCAAGCGGGGCTGATCCACGGTCCGGAGCGACGGTTCCTGTGGGAGCGACGTGAGTCGCGACGGCGATCCGACGCCCTCGGCCGTTCGTCGCGACTCACGTCGCTCCCACAAGGAAGACCTTCTGGACGGCAGCGCCATCGTGCACGAGCCCACGCGAACCGACCCGGTATCATGCGCGGATGCTGAAGACCCGCGCCTCCCGTGAATTCTGGCTGCTCGCCGTCGTCGCCCTGCTGCTGCTCGGCACGGGACTCGGCCTGCGCGACCCGTGGCCCTCCGACGAACCGCGCTTCACCCTCGTCGCCAAGCACATGGTCGAGAGCGGCGACTGGCTGTTCCCGCGCCGCGGCACCGAGCTGTACTCCGACAAGCCGCCGATGCTGATGTGGTTCGAGGCGGTGTTCTACACGCTGGTGCGCGACTGGCGCGTCGCGTTCCTGCTGCCGTCGCTGCTGGCGGCGCTGGGCACGCTGTGGTGCGTGTACGACCTCGGTCGCCGGCTGTGGACGCGGCGCGTGGGCCTGTACGCGGCGTGGGCGCTGCTGTTCACGCTGCAGTTCGCGTACCAGAGCAAGAAGGCGCAGATCGATCCGCTGGTGTGCTTCTGGATCACGCTCGCCAACTACGGCCTGCTGCGCCACCTGCTGCGCGGGCCCGACTGGCGGATGTGGACACTGGGCTGGTTCGCCGCCGGGCTGGGCACGATCACCAAGGGCGTCGGCGGCCTCGCGCTGCTGATGATCCTGCCGGCAGCGATCGCGTCGCTGCGCGGCTGGCCGGACGTGCGCGTGCATGCGCGCAATTGGCGCTTCTGGATCGGGCCGCTGGCGTTCGCGTTCGCGGCGTCGCTGTGGCTGGTGCCGATGGTGACCGCGGCGCTGCATCACGCCGAACCCGAATACCGCGCCTATCTCAACGACATCCTGTTCCGGCAGACCGCCGGGCGCTACGCGAAGTCGTGGGACCACCCGCAGCCGCCGTGGTACCACTTCGAGGTGATGGCGACCGCGTGGCTGCCGACCGTGCTCGCGCTGTTCTGGGCCGTGCCCGCGTGGCGTCGCCGCCTGCGTCGCCGCGACGCGCGCTACCTGCTGCCGCTGGCGTGGTGGGCGCTGATCATCCTGTTCTTCTCGATCCCGCACGGGAAGCGCGACGTCTACATCATGCCGGCACTGCCGATGATGTGCCTCGCGCTGGCGCCGCTGCTGCCGGGCATCCTGCGCCGCGCGGCGGCGAAGCGCGTCGCCACGGGTTTCGCCGCGGTGCTGGGCACGCTGCTGCTCGTCGCCGGCCTGTGGATGTGGTTCGGCGAACCGAAGTTCGAGGCGAAGCTGATGTCCGATCGCGGCTTCGTCGACGGCGGCCGCGCGCTGTACCTCATGCTGATGGCGATGGGCGCGTGGGCGCTGGCGAGCGTCGGCTGGCATCGCGTGCGCGGCGGCGAGAAAGGCCTGGCGTGGGCGCTGTGCGGCATCTGGGTGCTGTACGGGCTGATCGCGTACCCGCTGCTCAATCCGTCGAGTTCCGCGGTCGGCCTGATGGCGCACGTCGGAAAGCGCATCGGCCCCGACGCCGAACTCGGCCTCGTCGCGTGGAAGGAACAGAACCTGCTGATGGCCGACCGCCCCGCGGCGACGTTCGGCTTCCAGACGATCTGGCCCGAACAGCTCGCGCGCGGCATGCGCTGGCAGGCCGAAGCGCCGCAGAAACGCTGGCTGCTGGTGCAGGAGCCCGCGCTGTCGCAGTGCGTCGACAAGGCGAAGGCCGAATTCGCCGGCGTGTCGAACCGCCGCCGCTGGTGGCTGGTGCCTGCCGCTGCCGCCGATGTGGCGTGCACGCCGCACGGCATCGAGACGCAGAACCAGGCGGACGGGCAGGACGAGTGAGTTTCACGTGGCACGGTAGAGCGGCCTTCAGGCTGCTGCTCCTGATTTCACCCAAGACCGCAGCGGCCTGAAGGCCGCTCTACCAACGCGCGGGGGACGCTCAGCCGTCGAGCGCTTCCCACCGCGCGTATGCCTGTTCCAGTGCGGCCTGCGTGGCCGCCAGCTCCGCGTTGTGCGCGGTGACGGCGGCATGGTCGCGCTGGAAGAACGCCGGATCGTTCATCGCCTCGGTCAGTTCGGCGATCTTGGTTTCGAGCGCTTCGATGCGCGCCGGCAGTTCGTCCAGCTCGCGCTGGTCCTTGTAGCTGAGCTTGCGCTTCGCCGGCGCGGCGGCGGAAGCAGGCGACGGCGCGGGTACGGCCGCACGCGCGGGCTCCGCGGTCCTGGCGGCCGCTTTCGACGCCGCATCGACCGGCGCCGGCCGCTGCCGCAGCCAATCGCTGTAGCCACCGACGTATTCGCCGACGCGACCGTCGCCTTCCATCACGAGTGTCGAAGTGACGACGCTGTCGAGGAAGTCGCGATCGTGGCTGACCAGCAGCAGCGTGCCTTCGTACTCGCCGAGCAGTTCTTCCAGCAGTTCCAGCGTCTCGACGTCGAGGTCGTTGGTCGGTTCGTCCATCACCAGCAGGTTCGACGGCTGCGCGAACAGCTTCGCCAGCAGCAGGCGGTTGCGCTCGCCGCCGGACAGGCGGGTGATCGGCGCGCGCGCGCGTTCCGGCGAGAACAGGAAGTCCTGCAGGTAGCCGATCGCATGCTTCGAGCGGCCGTTGATCGTCACCGAATCCTTGCCCTCGGCGACGTTCTCGATCGCGTTCCAGTCCTCGCGCAACGTGGCGCGATACTGATCGAAGTACGCGACCTGCAACTGCGTGCCGACCTTGATCTCGCCGGCCTGCGGCTGCAGATCGCCGAGCAGCAGCTTGAGCAACGTGGTCTTGCCGCTGCCGTTGTCGCCGATCAGACCGATGCGGTCGCCGCGCAGGATCGTGGTCGAGAAGTCCTTCACCAGCACGCGCTCGCCGAACGCGAACGTCACGTCCTTCGCCTCGATCACCTTCTTGCCCGAGGCCGTCGCTTGCGCCGCTTCCATGCGCACGTTGCCGGTGAGGTCGCGGCGCGACGCGCGCTCCTCGCGCATCGCCTTCAACCGGCGCACGCGGCCTTCGTCGCGGGTGCGGCGGGCCTTGATGCCCTGCCGGATCCACACTTCCTCCTGTGCCAGCAGCTTGTCGAAGCGCGCGTTCTCCTGTGCCTCGGCGTTGAGGCGTTCCTCGCGGCGGCGCAGGTAGTTGGCCCAGTCGCCGGGCCAGCTGGTGAGCTGGCCGCGGTCGATCTCGACGATCCGCGTCGCCAGCGACCGCAGGAAGCGGCGATCGTGGGTGACGAACATCAGCGCGCCCGACCACGCCTTGAGGAAGCCTTCGAGCCAGTCGATCGCGGCGATGTCGAGGTGGTTGGTCGGTTCGTCCAGCAGCAGCAGGTCCGGCGCCGACACCAGCGCGCGCGCCAGCAGCACGCGGCGCTTCATGCCGCCGGAAAGCCGTCCGAAATCGGCATCGCCGTCGAGCTGCAGCCGCGCCAGCGTCTCGGTGACGCGCTGGTCGACCGACCAGCCGCCGGCGTCCTCGATCTTCGACTGCACCGTGGCCAGCGCCTCGGTGTCGATGACGTCGGCGTGGATCAGGTGGTGGTAGTCCGCGAGCAGCGCACCGAGTGCGCCCAGGCCCGCGGCGACGACGTCGAAAACGGTACCGACGGCATCGCGCGGCACTTCCTGCTCCAGACGCGCCACGCGCACGCCGGTCTCGGCGCGGATGTCGCCGTCGTCGGGCTTAAGTTCGCCGGCGAGCAGGCGCAGCAGCGTCGACTTGCCGGCGCCGTTGCGGCCGATCAGGGCGATGCGTTCGCCGGGTTCGATGGCCAGGTCCACGCCGTCGAGCAGCAGCGGACCGCCGACGCCGAAATCGACGTCATTGAGAGTGAGCAGAGGCATGACGACAGTGTAGCGCGGCGGCCTAGGCCCGCGCCGCCAGCAACGACACGTACGCCGCCTCGGTGGCTTCGACGAAGGTGTGCAGGCCAAACGCGCGTTCGGCCTTCGCGCGCGCGGCGGCGCCCATCACGGGCAGGCGGTCGCGGGCGTCGAGCAAGCCTGCGAGCGCGCGGGCGATGGCGTCGCGGTCGCGCACGGGCACGACCCAGCCGTCGATGCCGGCGTCGATGTTCTCGGGCAGGCCGGCGTAGTCGCTGACCAGCACCGGTTTGGCCATCGCCATCATTTCGCGGCAGGCGAAGGAAATGGTCTCGACCGCGTAGGACAGCACGAAGCCCGCATCGAACGCCGCGACGGCCGGGCGCACGTCGGACAGCAGCCCGGCGAAATGCACCTGCGACGCCAGCCCGAGCGCGGCGATGCGCTGCAGCTGTTCGTCCGCGGGCGGCTTGCCGCACAGCACGACATGGATGCGCGCGCGCTGCGCGTCGGGCAATGTCGCCAGCGCCTCGACCAGATCCATCCAGCCCTTGTGCAGCGCGGTGCCGGCGTTGCTGCCGAGCAGCAGCGCGTCGTCGCCGCACCACGCACGCTTCGCTTCGGCGCAGCGATCCACCGGCCACGGCGCGTAGTGCGCGATGTCAACGCCGTTGCGGATGCTGCGCGGTGCGCAGCGCGCGTAGGGCGAGGTCTGGAGCTGGCGCAGCGTAGCGTCGCTGACGCCGATCGCGAGGTCGGTCTTCGCCGCGCGCAGGCGATGGGTGAAGCCCTGCATCGACTTGGAGTTGTGCTTGGTCAGCACCAGCTTCGGCCGCTGCGGCAGACCACGCAGCGCGGCGAGCACGAGCCGATGGTCGGCGGATCCGTTGACATGGACCACGTCGAACCGATGCAGCCGCAGCAGGGCGCGCAGGCGGCGCTTCGCGCGCTGCGCCTGCAGCAGCTTGCCGAGACCGTTCGGATACGGCTGCGCGTGCACGTGCACGCCGTCGAGCCGCGACGCCTCGCGATGCAGGCGGCTGCTCGCCGGCACCGCCAGATGCACCTCGTGGCGCACCGCGAGGCCGCGGGCCAGCGCCATCAGGTAGGTGGTGTGGCCGCCGCCGTCGCCGTCGTGGAAATTGGTGAGCAGCAGCTTCATGGCGGCGGCGCGCAATCAGCCGTTGCGCGCGGGCTTCAGCGCGTACGCGAGGATGCTCAGCGCGCGCTCGACACGCTTGAACCACGAGCCGCGGGTGCGCATCGCGAGGCCGGCGTAGCGACGGATCTCGGACCAGTCCGGCGATGGCTTGGTCTTGAACTCGAACTTCACCAGCTCGACCGATTCCGGCGACACGCCGGCCATGCGCGCGTATTCGTTCACCAGTCCGCGCGAACGCAGGCGGTTGAGGTAGCGCTCGACGTGGCCGCGGTTCGACCACCAGCCGTTCTTGCCGTGGATGCGGTAGCCGACGGTGCCGGTGGGCAGGAAGTACTTGCGCCCGGCGAACAGGCTGGCGCCGTAGACGAGGCAATTGTCGGCGGACAGGCGCCAGGTCTTCGTCATCTCCGGCGGCAGGTCGAGGCAGCGCTGCGCCATGGCCCGGCGCAGCGAGATCGCCGACGTCGGCGCACCGTACCAGTGCACCAGCTCGAAGGTCGCGACCGCGGTGTAGCCGAGGTCCATCGCGCGATCGGCGAAGGCGATCCTGCGCGATTCGTTGCCGAACAGCACGATGTCGTTGAAGATGAAATCGACGTCCCTGCGCGCGTCGTACACCGCGGCGAGCTTCTCCAGGTGCGCCGGCTCCCAGCGGTCGTCGGCGTCGAGGAAGCAGACCACGTCGGCATCGGTCGCGGCGAGGCCGCGCTGGAACGCGACCAGCTGGCCGCCGTTCTCGCACATCAGCAGGGTCACGCGCGGATCGTCGCCGTAGCGTTCGCGCAGCAGGTCCTGCGAGCCGTCCTTCGAGCCATCGTCTACGACGACGACGTGCTTCGGCGCGCGCGTCTGCGCCAGCGCGCTGTCGACCGCCTCGACCACGAAGTCGCGGTAGTTGTAGCAGGTGACGACGACGGCAAAGGTGGTGGGCGCAACGGCGCTCATGCCGAGCGACCTTCGCCGATGTCGGTCTCGGCCAGCAGCTTGCGGAAGTAGGCGATGGTTTCCTTCAGGCCGTCTTCCAGCGCGACCTTCGGTTCCCAGCCCAATTCGGACTTCGCCAGCGCGATGTCGGGCTGGCGCTGTTTCGGATCGTCCGACGGCAGCGGCCGGAACACCAGCTTCGAGCGGCCACCGACCAGCGACAGCACCTTCTCGGCGAGTTCGATCATGGTGAATTCGCCGGGATTGCCGATGTTGATCGGGCCGGTGAAGCCGGCCGGTGTCGCCATCATCCGCTCGAAGCCCTCGATCAGGTCGTCGACGTAGCAGAAACTGCGCGTCTGCAGGCCGTCGCCGTAGATCGTGATGTCCTCGCCGCGCAACGCCTGCACGATGAAGTTGCTGACCACGCGCCCGTCGTTGGGATGCATGCGCGGGCCGTAGGTGTTGAAGATGCGCACGACCTTGATGTCGAGGTCATGCTGGCGGTGGTAGTCGAAGAACAGCGTCTCGGCGCAGCGCTTGCCTTCGTCGTAGCAACTGCGGATGCCGATCGGATTGACCCGGCCCCAGTAGCCTTCCGGCTGCGGATGCACTTCCGGATCGCCGTAGACCTCGCTGGTCGACGCCTGCAGGATGCGCGCGCGCAGCCGCTTGGCGAGGCCGAGCATGTTGATCGCGCCGTGCACGCTGGTCTTCGTCGTCTGCACCGGATCGTGCTGGTAGTGCACCGGCGACGCGGGACAGGCCAGGTTGTAGATGCGGTCGACCTCGACGTACAGCGGGAAGGTCACGTCGTGGCGGATCAGCTCGAAGTACGGATGGCCGATGCGATGCGCGATGTTGCGCTTGCTGCCGGTGAAGAAGTTGTCGACGCAGAGCACGTCGTGGCCTTCGTCGAGCAGGCGGTCGCACAGGTGCGAGCCGAGGAAACCGGCGCCGCCGGTCACGAGGATGCGAGCCATCGCAGGAGGGTATCCAGCTGGTGCGCCGGCGCGGGGGCGGCGGCGCGGGGTGGGGGGAGGCGGCCATTTTCGGCGATCGCCCCCCGCGCTGACCAGCCTCGGCACGGGCCGGGATGCGATCGAGACCGCGACCGCGGTCGCGCTACGGCTGCGGTTCAGGAGCTGCAGGACAACGCGCCGCAGCCGGGACGGTCCCGCGCCCAGTCCGGTCGCTTCGCCGCGAATGGCTCGCGTTCCGGGCGATCGTCGTACGGCCGGCGCATCGCCTCCAGCAGTTCGTCGATGGCCGAAGCGTCGCCGGCCTCGGCACGATCGATGGCCTGCTGCGCCAGCCAGTTGCGCAGCACCACCTGCGGATTGGCCAGGCGCATGCGTTCGCGGCGCGCCTCCGGCGACAGCGGATCGTCGGCCACGCGCGCGGCGTAGCGCGCGAGCCACGCGCGCAGGTCCGTATCGTGCGCGCCGCGCTTCGCCGGATCGTAGAACGCGACTTCGAGCGGCGCGGGATCTTCGCCGACCAGATCGATCAGGCCGCGGAACCACAGGGTCATGTCGATCTCGGCCGCCTGCATCAGTGCATGCAGGTCGCGGACCAGCGCGACGTCGTCGTCACGACATTCGGCCAGGCCGAGCTTGCGTGCGATGTTGTCGCGATCAGCCGCGGTGTACGCAGCGCCGAACGCGTCGATGCCGGCCGTCAGCGGCGCGGCATCGCCGAACAGCGGCGACAGCGCCTGCGCGAGGCGCATGAGGTTCCAGCGCGCGATCGCCGGTTGCCAGCCGAAGCGGTAGCGGCGGCCGCCGGCGTCGGTGGTGTTGGGCGTCCAGTCGGGATCGTAGGCGTCGATCCAGCCGTACGGGCCGTAGTCGATGGTGAGGCCAAGGATCGACATGTTGTCGGTGTTGAGCACGCCATGCACGAACCCCACGCGCATCCATTCGGCGGCCAGCCGCGCGGTGCGCGTGCAGATCTCGGCGAACCAGTCGCCGTACAGCGTTTCGCCTTCGCCGTGCAGGTGCGGAAAATCGCGGCGGATCGTGAAATCGGCGAGCACGCGCAGCAGGTCGGTCTCGCCGCGCGAGGCCGGCAGCTCGAAATGGCCGAAGCGCAGGAACGACGGTGCGATGCGACAGACGACCGCGCCCGGTTCGGGTTTCGGATGGCCGTCGTAGAACATGTCGCGGACCACGTCCTCACCGGTGGCGATCAGCGACAGCGCGCGCGTCGTCGGCACGCCGAGGTGGTGCATGGCCTCGCTGCACAGGAATTCGCGGATCGACGAGCGCAGGACCGCGCGGCCATCGGCGAAGCGCGCGTACGGCGTGGGCCCGGCGCCCTTGAGCTGGAGTTCGAGCCGCGTGCCGTCCGCTTTCACCGTTTCGCCGAGGCTGATCGCGCGACCGTCGCCCAACTGCCCGGCCCAGTTGCCGAACTGGTGGCCGCCATAGTTCGTCGCGAACGGATCCATGCCGGGCAGTCGCGCGTTGCCGGCGAAGACCTGCGCGAACGTCTCCGACGCGGTGTCGGCCTCGCTGAAGCCCAGCACTTCCGCCATCTCGCGCGACACCGCGAGCGTGCGCGGCGCCGCGACCGGCGTCGGCGCGACCCGCGACCATACCGCGCCACGGACCTCGCGCCGGCGCGGGCCGGATTCGGGGTCGCCGGGGAGTTCGGCGAGCAGGCGGTTGTCGAAAACCAGGTTGTCGAAGGTCAGGGTGTCGAGCATGCGGAGTGTCCGTTCTGAAAGCGCGAGCATCATCGGATGCGGAATCGGCTGCGCTCGAAACAGCCCGTCATCCTCGCGCATGCGAGGACCCAGGCGTCAGCGGCGATCATGTGTGGGTCCTCGCATGCGCGAGTATGACGGCATGTTGTCGCGCGAGCGTGGCGGGAAAGCGGCGGCGAACGTCGATGCGGTGCGCATCGCGCAACGCATCGCTCACTCCACCTTCTGCCCGCGCTCCAGCATCCACAGCATGATCGTCTTCTGGCGCACGTAGTTGGCGCGGACGTAGGCGTAGACCAGGCCGTGCCAGCCTTCGAGGAAGCCGAGCCGGAACACGTAGCCGCGCCAGAACCGCCACGCCGGCGACAGGATCAGTTTGCCGAGCGACGCGCGCTTGCCGCGGGCGAATTCGTGTTCGGCCATCATCCGCGCGTAGCGTTCGGTCTTCTGCAACTGCTGCATCAGCGAACGGTACGGATAGTGGATGAGGTCGCCCGGCAGCGTCTTCACGGCGCCGTCGACGCTCGCGGCCTCGTGGATCTCGCGATTGCCACGCCAGCCGCCGCGGCGACGGTCGAACAGCCGCAGCACGCGATCCGGATAGGCGTTGCCGCGACGCAGGAAACGGCCGAAGTATTCGCTGAGCCGCGCGAACCGGTAGCCCGCGGCACCGGCGAAGCCGCGGTCGCGTTCGGCCAGGATCGCGGCCTTCAGCTCGGGGCTCACGCGCTCGTCGGCGTCGAGGCACAGCACCCAATCATGCGCGGCCTGCTCGATGGCGAACTGCTTCTGGCTGCGGAAGCCGGTGAAGGCGCGGTCGAACACCCGCGCGCCCGCGGCCTCGCACAGCGCCCGGGTGCCGTCGGTCGAACCGGAGTCGACCACCACGATGTCGTCGCAGAACGCCAGCGACGCCAGGCAGTCGCCGATGCGGTCGGCCTCGTTGAAGGCGATAATCACGCCGGAGATCGGGATCGGCGACGAGGGCGGGGAACTGGCGATGGCGGAATACCTGTTGTTCGCGACCGAGCGGTATGCGCTGCCGATCCTGCAGCCGCTGGCCGATGCGCTGCAGGCGGCGGGCCACGGCGTGCACGCCTGGTTCGCGGACGGCGCCGCCGGCGCGCGCCTGCCGGACCCAGTCCGCATGATAAGCCTGCGCGAGGCGGTGGCGCTGCGACCGCGGGCGGTGTTCAGCGCGGCGAACTGGGTGCCAACCTTCCTGACCGGGCCGAAGGTGCAGCTCTTCCACGGCTTCAACGTCGAGAAGCGCGACGCCGCCCGCGGCCATTTCCGCGTGCGCGGCCTGTTCGACCTCTACTGCACGCAGGGCCCGGCGACCACCAGTCCGTTCCGCGAGATCGCCGCGCGGCATCCACATTTCGCGGTGGTCGAGACCGGCTGGCCGAAGCTCGATCCGCTGTTCCGCGACGACCACGGCGCCTCGGCCGCACTCCGCGCGCCATCGGGCGGTCGTCCGACCGTGCTGTTCGCCTCGACCTTCACCGAGCGCCTGAGCGCGGCGCCACACCTGTTCGACGCGATCGCCGCCGAGGTTGCGCGCGGCGAGCGCTACTGGCTGCTGACCCTGCATCCGAAGTGCTCACCGGAATTGTTCGACCGCTACCGCGGCCTCGCCGGCGCGAACGCCGCCTTCGTCGAGACCGAGCAGCTGATGGCCGCGCAGCGCGCCGCCGACGTGCTGGTGGCCGACACCACGTCGGTGGTTTCGGAGTTCGTGGTCCAGCACAAGCCCGTCGTCACCCTGCGCAACCGCGCGCCGAAGCCGCACATGCTGGATTTCGACGACCCGCTGCGGCTGCCGGCGATGCTCGACCACGCATTCGCGCCGACGCCGGAGCTGCAGGCGGCGATCGTGGCCTACGCCGATGCCATCCATCCGTATCGCGACGGGCAGTCGTCCGAACGCGTCATCGCGGCGACCGAGGACCTGATCGCAGGCCGCCTCGGCCGCCTGCACGGCAAACCGCTGGGCGGGCGTTTCCGCGCGCTCCAGATCCGCTCGAAGCTGGGGTATTGGGGCCTGGGCTGAGCGAACACGATGCCGGAAGGCTGTGCTTTTGTGGGAGCGGCGTGAGCCGCGACGGGCTGCGGCAAGCGTCAGAAAAAGCAGTCGCGGCTCACGCCGCTCCCACAGGGAAGATCGACACACTCACCACCGCAACGACTTCCGCGCCTGCGCGCGGCTCAGGCGTTCGAACAGCACGCGGGCATCGGCTTCGGGCAGGAAGCGCAGCTGCAACGGCTTCTCCATCGCGTTGCCGCCGGCAGTATCCAGCAGCAGCCGGGCCATGCCGAGCATGCGATCGACCGGCGTCTGGCCCCAGCGGATCGCCTGCAGCTTGCCGATCTCGGCGAAGCGCCATTCGCGGGTCCACCAGCCGCCGCGCACGGCAACGAGGCGATCGTCCGCCGCGTAGCCGGCGTGTCGCGCGTTCTGCCAGGCGATGTAGGCGATCCACGGCACCCACAGCGCGACGAAGATCAGGCCCAGCTTGCCGAGGCGCCACCACGCGACCGCGCCGATCACGCAGGCCAGCAGCAGCTGCGGCAGGAACAGCCGCCAGAACGCCAGCCGGTGCAGCGGCTGCCATTCGGACGGCGGCCAATGCAATTGCGGGGCGAGGTGTCGGATCAGGGCGTCACAGCGCTCGGGCGTGGCCACCGGCGCCAATTCGCGCAGCGAGCGCGGATGGTGGTGGCGCGATCCGTTCTCCAGCACCGCGGTGCTGACTTCCAGCGTGCGCCGGCCGAACCAGCGGTGCAGCATGCCTTCGTGCAGGATCCAGGACTGGATGCGCCGGCGCGGCGTGCTGGTGCGCAGGCGCGTGAGCAGGCCGCGCTCCAGGGTGAGGCGACGGCCGTGTTCCTCCAGCCGGAAGCCGGCGTAGTTCAGCAGCGCGATGCCGATCGAGAACAGCCGCAGCACCAGCACGAAGCCGACGATCAGCACCAGTGCCGCGCTGGCCACGTGGCCGTGGCCGAAGCCCGAGAAGAAGCCCTCGAACACGCCGAACATCGCCCGCCCCCACTTCTCCAGCAGGTCGGAGATCAGGTCCGGGCTGAACTGGGCGAGCGCGGCGAACGCACCGCCGACCACGATCATCCCGCGGTTGGAGATCAGGCCCAGGCGCACGATGTCGGCCAGCGTCAGCGCGTACAGCACGTCGCCCGACGGCGTGGCCGCGTGCGCCTCGGCGACGGTCTCGCCGCGGCGCCGGCGCACCAGCGCCTCCAGCGCCAGCGCGTCGGAGAGCGCCAGCACGCGCATCTCGGCCTCGGGCTTGATGCCGCCGGCCGACTCCAGCCGCACCTCGGCCACGCCGAAGATCCGGTGCAGCAGCGTCTGGTGCAGGGCGACGTTCTGGATCCGCGCGAACGGGATCTCGCGGAGGCTGCGTTCCAGCATGCCGCTGCGGATCTGCAGGCTGTCGTGGCCGATGCGGAACCGGTAGGTGTAGTAGCGCCAGATCGCCAGCGTCGCCAGCACGCAGATCACCACCACCGACCACAGGTCGTTGCGATCACCGCGGCCGAAGAACAGCAGCACCAGGATCGGGAAGATGAACTGCTTCAGGTGCGCCAGCAGCACGAACAGCCACGACAGCGGATGCAGCCGCCGCTCCGGCTGTGCGGTGGGCGAAGGCGCCGGCGCGGCCACGGCCTCAGGCGCGATCGTCATCGTCGCTCGCCTGGCGTTCGATCTCGCGGCTGAAGTGCTCGCGCAGGCGTTCGGCGACGGTCTCGTCCAGTCCGGACACATGCACGCCGCCCAGCCGCGTGCCCGCGGTGTGCAGCACCAGCGACGCCAGCTTCCGCATGCGTTCCAGCGGCCCGCGCTTGATATCGAGGTGCTGCACGCGCGAGGTCGGCACCTGCGTCTCCCACAGCCACAGCCGGCCGCGCCGCACCGCGAAGCCGTCGGTGTCCAGCCGCCAGGAGGTGTAGCGGTAGCGTCGGAACGCGATCCACAGCGCGCCGAGCCCAATCAGCACCCAGCCGACCGCGATCGCCGTCCACACGTACTGGCCGTGGTGGTAGTGGATGAACAGCCGGCGCAGGATCAGGCTGAGGATCGCGCCGGGCACCAGCGAGGACACCAGCGAAGCGACCACGAACACCCCGAATGCGCGGGACGGCAGCCGCTGCCAGCCCGCGGGTCCGTCCCAGGCGGGCGTGCGGGGCTCCGGCGCGGCGGGCGCCGCCATCTCGTCCATGGTGGCCAGCGGTTCGGTCATGCGCGGCGTTCCTGCAGGTCGCGGTAGGGATTGTGGAACGGGTTCATCGACGGGTGCAGCGTGTAGCGCTTGTAGGTCCATTGATACTGGGCCGGATCGCGCGCGGCAATCCGCTCGACGGCCGCGTTCAGCGCCGCGGTGGCGACCAGCGTGTCCGCGGAGGCGATCTCCGGTGGCGCCGGCTCGATCCGCAGCGCGAAGGCGAGGTCGCCGATGCGCTCGCAGTAGGCGAACAGCACCGTCGCGCCGCTGCGCTCGGCCAGCCGCGGCAGCAGGGTCATGGTGTAGGCCGGGCGGCCGAAGAACGGCGCGAACTCGCCGTCGCCGCTCTTGGGCTGCTGGTCCGGCAGGATGCCGACCACGCCGCCGCCGCGCAGGCGCTTGAACAGCTGGCGGATGCCGGCCGCCTCGGCGCGGACCTGTTCCACCCGGCCGTCGTCGTCGGCGCGCACGATCCGCAGGAAGGCCTCGCCCAGCGCCGACTCCGGCGGCCGGTACAGGATCGCCAGCGGCGTATGCGCGGCCAGCCACTGGTTCAGCAGCTCCCAGTTGCCGTAATGCGGCGCCGCGACGATCACCCCGCGCCCGGACGCGATCGCGGCGTCGAACAGGTCGACGCCTTCGGTCTCGCGGATCAACCGCAGGTTGTCGGCATGCGGCCGGGTCCACAGCCGCAGCGTCTCCAGCGCCTGTCGGGCGGTGGTGCGCAGGATCGCCCGCTGCAGGACGTCACGCTCGCCGGCGGGCAGCTGCGGGTAGGCCAGCTCGAGATTGCGCGCCGCCACCCGGCTCTCGCGGGCGCCGATCCGCCGCCACAGCGCGGCGATGGCATCGGCCAGCCGGCGCAGCCAGGCCCAGGGCAGGCGCGCGAGGGCGGCGGCGATCAGGTACAGGAATCGGGCGAACGCGGCAGTCATCCCGGGAAGTCTACTTGCAGCGCCCGGCGTTCCCGGTAATCCTCGCCCGCCCGCCGCCAGCCCGCCCGGAGCCGCCCATGCTCGCCCTGATCCAGCGCGTGACCGAAGCCCGGGTGACCGTGGCCGGCGAGACGGTGGGCGCGATCGGACCCGGCCTGCTCGCGCTGGTCGGCGTCGAACCCGGCGACGGCGCGGCCCAGGTGGCGAAGCTCGGCGACCGCCTGCTGCGCTACCGGGTGTTCTCCGACCCCGCCGGCAAGATGAACCTCTCGCTGGCCGACACCGGCGGCGGGCTGCTGCTGGTCAGCCAGTTCACCCTCGCCGCCGACACCCGCTCCGGCCTGCGTCCCAGCTTCAGCACCGCCGCCCCGCCTGCGGAAGCCGAGAAGACCTTCGCCGAACTGGTGGCCTATTGTCGTCAACAGCACGCAAAAGACGTCGAAACCGGCCGATTCGGCGCCGACATGCAGGTGTCGCTCGTCAACGACGGGCCGGTCACGTTCCTGCTCCGCGCCTGAACATGCCGCCGCTGGTCGCCCCGACGGCTTGAATGCCGGGCACCGGCGCACCACATCGCCCGCCGGACGCCTCTGATCCGCATCGACGTCCCCGCCGGCCCGGCACCCGCCCTCCCCGCGCCTGCCCTGCCCCGACGCTTTCGCCCGCGCGCCGCCTCCCGTCCGGCGCGCCGCCCCGGTTCCGCTCCGGGGCGGTTATAATTACGGGTTCACTTTTTCCAACGGTGGCGTCCCCATGGCCAACGAACGTCCGGCTCCCCAGTCCGACATCAAGCAGCTGATCAGCAAGGGCCTGGAGCAGGGCTATCTGACCTATGCCGAGGTCAACGATCACCTTCCCGACGATCTCGTCGATCCGGAGCAGATCGAAGACATCATCGGCATGATCAACGGCATGGGCATCGAGGTGCACGAGGTCGCGCCCGATGTCGATACCCTCCTGCTCGCCGACGGCAACACCGGCGGCCGCGAGGTCGACGACACCGCGGCCGAGGAAGCCGCCGCCACCCTGACCGCGCTGGACGGCGAAGGCGGCCGCACCACCGACCCGGTGCGCATGTACATGCGCGAGATGGGCACGGTCGAGCTGCTGACCCGCGAGGGCGAGATCGCCATCGCCAAGCGCATCGAGGAAGGCCTGACCCAGATGATGTCGGCGCTGGCCAGCTTCCCGTGGTCGGTGCAGCTGCTGCTGGAAGAGTACGAACTGCACAAGGCCGGCAAGAAGCGCCTGGCCGACATCGTCGCCGGCTTCAACGACGTCGAGGAACCCGCCGAGGAGATCCCGGTGGCCGAGATCGCCGATGACGCGGCGATCGCCGACGACGCGGATGAAGACGACGACGTGGGCGGTGGCGACGACAGCGGGCCGACCGGCCCCGATCCGGCCGAGGTCGCGCGCCGCATGGAGCTGCTGGCCGCGAGCTACGCGAAGTTCCAGAAGAGCTACGCCAAGCAGGGCGCCGGCAACAAGGCCGCGGCCGCGCTGCGCCAGGAGATGGCCGACCAGTTCATGACCCTCAAGCTGCCGCTGCCCCTCACCGACACGCTGGTGCGGAAGCTGCGCGAAGTGCTGGGCCAGATCAAGGAACACGAGCGCCGCATCCTCGACCTGTCCACCCGCATCGCCCGCATGCCGCGCAAGGACTTCATCCGCGCGTGGGAAGGCAACCAGACCAACCTGGGCTGGGTCGACGAGATGCTCAAGCGCAAGCAGAAGTGGTCGTCGGGCCTGCGCGAGGTGAAGGACCAGATCATCGCCGAGCAGGAAGCGACCATCGCCATCGAGCAGGCGCTGTTCCTCGATCTCGCCGACATCAAGGAAATCAGTCGCGCGATGGCCTACGGCGAGGCCAAGGCGCGCAAGGCGAAGAAGGAAATGGTCGAGGCCAACCTGCGCCTCGTGATCTCGATTGCCAAGAAGTACACCAACCGCGGCCTGCAGTTCCTCGACCTGATCCAGGAAGGCAACATCGGCCTGATGAAGGCGGTCGACAAGTTCGAATACCGCCGCGGCTACAAGTTCTCGACCTACGCGACCTGGTGGATCCGCCAGGCGATCACCCGCTCGATCGCCGACCAGGCGCGCACCATCCGCATCCCGGTGCACATGATCGAGACGATCAACAAGCTCAACCGCATCAGCCGCCAGATGCTGCAGCAGTACGGCCGCGAGGCGACGCCAGAAGAGCTGGCGAAGGAAATGGACATGCCGGAGGACAAGATCCGGAAGGTCCTGAAGATCGCCAAGGAACCGATCTCGATGGAAACCCCGATCGGTGACGACGAGGACAGCCACCTCGGCGACTTCATCGAGGACACCAACGTCGAGTCCCCGATCGAGAACACCACCAACATCAACCTGCAGGAAACCGTGCGCGACGTGCTGGCCGGCCTCACCCCGCGCGAGGCCAAGGTGCTGCGCATGCGCTTCGGCATCGACATGAACACGGACCACACGCTGGAGGAGGTCGGCAAGCAGTTCGACGTCACCCGCGAACGCATCCGCCAGATCGAAGCCAAGGCCCTGCGCAAGCTGCGCCACCCGAGCCGCTCGGAGCAGCTGCGCTCGTTCCTCGACATCGACTGAGGTCCGGAGCGGTTCCCGATCCGACGAAGAGCCCGCCGCAAGGCGGGCTTTTTCGTAGAATGCGGGCGACACGGGCCTATAGCTCAACGGTCAGAGCAGGGGACTCATAATCCCTTGGTTCCAGGTTCGAATCCTGGTGGGCCCACCACACGGACATCCGGCGACGCCCCAAGAGGCACACCAGACCCCGGTTATCCCGGGGGGTCTTGTCCCCTGCCGTCCATGCCCGTCCTGCTGCATCCCGACGGAAAGCGAGCAAGGCCGTGAGTAAGGATGCACTCGCATCCGAGCTTGCTCACTCGCGACTTGCCCGCATGCCGACCGATACCAAGCAGCGCGCGCCGTAGCCGAACGCGGAGTCCTGCCGCCGCGCGCACCCACGGCCGAGCCATCGAAGCGCACGCGACGGGCACGAAGCCGTGGCGCGCCACTACGGCGGCAGGCGCACGCGACGTGCGCGTTGCGGGCGCGCGGACAGGGTTTCGGTGAGCACCACCACCGCGGCACGGTCGAATTCGTCGAGCGCACGAAAGGCTTCGATCAGTTGCTCCTCTTCGTCGTTGTGCGCGAAGTGGCGGTAGAGCACCGCGGGCGATGGGTCTTCCTCGCGGGCGTCGCCGCTGCGACGCGAGGGCGACCGCGGCCCCTGCCCGGTGGCCAGCCACTCGAACGTGCATCCCAACGTCGCGGCAAGGCGAGCGAAGCTCGCGGTGGACGGTGCAGATCCCGAGGCGCTTTCCCATTGCGCGACGGCGCTGCGACTGAGGTTGAGGGCAGCGGCCAGTTCCGACTGGGTGAGGCGTGCGGCCTGCCGTGCGCTGCGGATACGCAGGGCGATCTGTTTCTGCAGTGATCGATTTGGCATATGTCATCCACTTTGTCATGTCGAGGATTGCTGACGTCGTCTTGTCTCCTTTCACTGACAAAGCCGCCCCCGTCCGTTGCGTTCGGCCACCCCCTGTTGCCTGCGTCAGTGGAACTATCGTGGAGCACGAAACCGGAACGTCGCCACTTGGTTATGGTTGACCCGCAGTCGATGCGAGGCGCGGGGCGACCGATCGGGGACACCGATCGAAGCAGCGGAAGCCACGCCGCACCAGGATCGTCGACCGCCGCCACAGGCGATGGACAAGGCTCGGGAATCCCGTCTGCCGTCGCCACGCAACGAGGCGCGGATCGCGCGACGACGCGATGCCCGCGGTGCCACGGAAGGACAGGACGATGCTCGAAGACGACCTCTCGGACCGCTTCACCCAGGACCCCCTGCGATTCCTGGACGAACACTTCCCGCTCGGCGGCGGGGTCGTGCGCACCGGCGCCGCCGAGTACGCGCTGGGCGATCCGATCGCCGCGCGCAACGTCCTGCGCAACGCCGACGGCCGCTATCACGAACACTCCGATTTCTTCCACAGCCGCTACGGCGACTTCGGGCCGCGCACCGCGCAGCTGAAGGTGCGCCGCGAAGCGCGCGCGCTGGTGCGCGATTTCCTGCAGAAGCAGGATCCGCACGCGCTGCGCGCATCGATCTCGGAACGCCTGCCGGAGGCCAGCGAATGGCCGGACGCGGGCAACCGACTGGTCTACGGCTATCTCTCGCCGCTGCTGCTGGCACCGGAAAGCCCGCCGAAACTGCATGCGCTGCTCGACCGCATCGTCGAGCGCGCGGTGCTCGCGG
Source organism: Lysobacter sp. DMC104 (assembly GCF_056313665.1). Lineage (NCBI taxonomy): Bacteria > Pseudomonadati > Pseudomonadota > Gammaproteobacteria > Lysobacterales > Lysobacteraceae > Lysobacter > Lysobacter sp. DMC104. The sequence goes on from NZ_JBQUZW010000009.1 coordinate 82,234, forward strand.
GCGCGCGGGCACGGCAGCCACGATGGCGACGCATGCTGCTGCAGTTCCAGACGACGTTCCAGCTGTCGAACGCGATCGAAGCGCGGCAGCGCATGGGCCGCATCGAACCGCACGACCTGCTCGACGTCGTCGCCGGTGCGGCCGAGCCCGGACAGCGACTCGACGAGCTGTCCGAGATCTACCTGTCGTTCCTGTTCGCGGTCGCCGGTTCGATGGGCTTCGTGCTGGCGTGGTCGCTCTACCTCGCCGGCACGCATGCGCGACGCGACGTGCCGGCCGAATGGATGGTGCGCGAGGCACTGCGGCTGTGGCCGGTCGCGTGGCAGCTCGGCCGCCAGCCGGCGAAGCCGCACGCAGTCGCAGGAACCGACGTGACCACGACGGACGAAGTGGTGGTGTGCCCGTACCTCGTCCACCGGCATCCGGATTACTGGCCGGACGCCACCGAGTTCCGGCCCGAACGCTGGGGCGATCCCGAGGCCTGGCACAACCCCGCGTTCATTCCGTTCGGCCACGGCCCGCATCGCTGCGTGGCCGCAGACCTGTCGCAGCAAATCGTCAGCGCGCTCTACGCCGCGATCGACGAAGGCCATGCGCTCGAGGTCACGCCGCACGACACGAAGCCGACCATCGCCGCGGCGATGGCGCCGCCGCCGTTCCGGCTGACGCGCCGCCGCACCGGTTGAAGCGCGCTGCGCACGCGATCGCGCCGGCGAGGCGACGACGCGCAGCCGCCTGCAGCACCACGGCGGACGACCTTCTTCGTCGCCCGCCCTGGCACCAAGCGTTGAACCCCGACCACACGACCCACGAAGGAGCAAGACCATGAAGAAGGCGATCTGCGCGATGAAGGCGGCCATGGGCATCCGCACCGGCACCAAGGCGCTCTACCACTGGCTGCGCTACCACAACATCTGATCGAACCCCGGCGCATGCCGGGTGTCGACGAGGCATTCCGTCGGCGGAAGCGGGCCCGGGTCCGCCGTCGCCGGCGGGACACATGCGGTGATCCCACCGCGATTCCGACCAACAAGGAGAGTGAGATGAAGAAGGCTATCTGTGCGATGAAGGCCGCCATGGGCGTCCGCGGCATCGGCTGGTGCTCCGGCTGGCGCTGGGTGCTGTACCACAACATCTGATGCGATCACGACGCCGCGATGGATTCCGTCGCGGCGTCGGCGTTGAAGGCACACCTGCATTCCCATTCAAGGAGATCGACATGAAGAAGACCCTCTGCGCGATGAAGGCCGCCCTCGGCATCCGTGGCATCGGTGGCTGCCAGATCGGTGCCTGGCGCTGGGTGTACTACCACAACATCTGATGCGACCACGGTGCGGGAACCGCATTCCGGTACAGGCCGGATACGTTCCGCGCCAGCGCTGAAGATGTCCCTGCATTCCCGTTCAAGGAGAGCGACATGAAGAAGACCCTCTGTGCGATGAAGGCCGCCCTCGGCGTCCGCGGTGCCGGCTTCGGCTGCAACATGTGGCGCTGGGTGCTGTACCACACCATCTGATCGGCTGACAGGCGGATGCCGGGCGAACCCCGGTCCGTCCGAATGCGATCGATCACTGCAATCCATACGAGAAGGAGAGCGAAATGAAGAAGGCTATCTGCGCGATGAAGGCCGCCCTCGGCGTTCGCGGCATCGGCGGCTGCGGCATGTGGCGCTGGGTGATGTACCACAACGTCTGATCGCGATGACGGACGACGGACCGGTGCATGCCGGTCCGTCGTCCGCACGCCATACCGGCGATCCGACGCATTCCATGACGTTCGACATGAAGAAGACCCTCTGCGCGATGAAGGCCGCCCTCGGCCTCCGCGGCATCGCCGGCGGCTGCCCCATGTGGCGCTGGGTGCTGTACCACACCCTCTGAACACCGATGCAGGCCCGGCCGGGCAGCCCGGCCCGTGCCTTCGAGATCCCTTTCCCCGGAGCGCGACCGATGCAAGCACGAACCGTCACTGAAACCGAGAAGGTGAAGGAATTCCGGCACCGCATCCGCGAGGAAGGCCTGATCTTCTGGGAGCGGCCCGACGTGCTGGCCATACTCGATCCGCAGACCGCGCAGCGCGTGGAGGCGTTGAACTACGCCGACCTGACGATGTTCGACGACGTCGCGGACGTGCTGCGCGGGCGCGAGAGCGCGCCGTTCAACTGGAACAAGTTGCGCCAGGGCTGGCTGGGCCAGATGCGCCACCTCAACGATACCGACGGCCTGCGCACGATCGCCGGGCGGATGGACGCGATCCTCGCCGCCGAGGCCGGACGCGAACAGGACCTGCTGTGGCTGGGCGAGCGCGTGGCAGTGGAGCCGCTGATCCCCGCGATCATCGACGGCCTCGGCCCGATCGACCGCCGCTGGGTGGTGTCGGAAGTGTTCTCGAAGGTCGCGTGGTTCCTGTCGGACGTCGACGACGGCCGCGTATCGTCGTGGCACAAGCCGAAGATGATCACGCTGCAGGTACTCGCCGGCCTCGCCGTGCGCCGCGAACTGAAGGGCCGGCTGTCGGGTCGCCGTCCGCGCCGCAAGGACCTCACCGATCCGGTCGTCGACATGATCCCCACGCTCGGCCTCGGCCGTGCGGTCGATGCGGTGACATCGCTGCTCACCGCCGTCACCGGCTCGCCCGGCGCGGCCGCGGCCTGCCTGCTGTTCGAGCTGGACCGCAACCCCGAGTGGCGCGCGAAGATGGAAGCCGAGCTCGGCGCCATCCCGCTCGACGAATTCTGCACGTCGCCGACACGACTGGCGCCGATCACCGGCCGCTTCGTGAAGGAAGTGCTGCGCATCTGGAGCACGCCGCCGGTGGTGGTGCGCGAGGTACGTACCGACCTGGCGCACGGCGACGTCTGCCTGAAGAAGGGCCAGCAATATGTGCTCAGCTCGTACATGCTCCATCACGGCGAGCAGGACTGGGGCAACGCGGACGTGTTCGATCCCGACCGCTGGCTGGCGGAGGCGCGTCGCAGCGGGCAGTGCCCGCACGGCAGCTACGTCCCGTTCGGCTGGGCACCGAAATCGTGCATCGGCGCCAACCTCGGCATGGCGCAGATGATGCTGCTCGCGCATTTCGTCTGCACGCGTTATGCACTGCGGGTGCCGGAGCACGGACACGGATCGATGGCGGTCGCCTCGCTGGTGCGGCCCAAGGATTTCCGCGGCGCGATCGTCCGCCGCGACGCCAGCACGCAAGGCGCGAACGCACCATGAAGGATCTCACCACCGGTCGCATCGAAACCCACCTGGCACGGATGTCCGGCGCCATCCTGCTGAACATGCTCGCGGGCAACCTGTTCGCGCTGATCAACCTCTACTGGCTGGGGCGGCTCGGCCCGCACGCACAGGCGGCGGTGACGCTGGCCGGCTTCCCGATGATGCTGCTGCTCACGCTGATGCCGGTGGTCGGCATGGGTGCGGGCATCCTTATCTCGCATGCGGTCGGCGGCGGCGATCGCGATCGCGCCAACCGCATCTTCAACGAAGCCTTCGGCGCCGCACTGCTGTTCATGGGCGTCCTCGGCGTGGTCGGCTGGATCGAACGCGACGCCTTCGGCCGGCTGCTGACCTCCGACGCCGACACCGCGACGCTGATCGCCACCTATTTCCGCTGGTTCATCCCGGCGATCGTGGTGCAGCTGCCGATGTACATCGTCGCCAGCGCGCTGGAGTTCACCGGCAACGTGCGCACCGGCACCATCGCGCAGCTCGCGACCGTGGCGCTGAACGCAGTGCTGGCGCCGGTGCTGATGTTCGGCTGGCTGGGCCTGCCCGCGCTGGGCGTCGCCGGCACCGGCATGGCGACGTTCCTCGCCTGCGGCCTGACCATGCTCGGCGTGTTCGCCTACTTCACGCTCAGCGACACTTACCTGCGCCTGCAACCGTCGGTCTGGATCTCGCGGCCACGGGAATTGTGGGGCGCGCTGAAGATCGGCCTGCCGACCGGCATCGAAAGCGCCGTCGTCGCGGTCTACCTGCTGGCGATCGCGCTCCTGCTGCGGCCGTTCGGTGCCGACGAACAAGCCGCGTTCGGCGTTGGCCAGCGCGTGTTCCAGTCGGTGCTGATGCCGCTGATGGCGCTGAGCAGCGCGACCTGCGTGATCGTCGGCCAGAGCCACGGCGCGGGGCTGGCCGATCGCGTCCGCGACACGCTGCGCCGCAGCCTGCGCGTCGGCCTGGTCCTCGCGCCGCTGATGCTGCTGGCGATCGAACTCGGCGCACCGTGGATCTGCAGCCTGTTCACCGACGATGCCGCGGTCGCCGCTGCCTGCGCGCGGTTCCTGCGCATCGCCGCGATCACGCTGATCCCGTCGGCAATCTCGTATCTGGTCTTCGCGGCGCTGTCGGGCACCGGCTACACGCGTGCCAGCCTGATCACCCAGGTCGTGTACGCGTCGACGGTGGTCGTGGTGGCCTTCGTGCTGTCGCGCCTGCCCGGCTTCCGCCCGACCTGGCTGTGGACCACGATGGCCGCGGCCGGCTTCGTGCAGGCGGGCATGGCCGTGTTCTTCGCGCGTCGCCACTTCCGCAGCCGCGCCGATGCCGCACCCGCGGTCGGTGCGCCCGAAGTCGGCGCACCGGCCTGATCGATGCGGACACCGCCCGCCATGCGCAACGCCGCCCTCGCCCTCGACGGTCCCGTACGCGATGCCGCGACCTTCGTGCGCGAAGTCGGCGGCATCGAGGAATACCGCCTCGCCGCCAACGGCCTGCGCGTGCTCTTCATGCCCACGCCCGCCCTGCCGGTGGCGCTGTCGATGCTGACCTACGCGGTCGGCAGCGGCCACGAGCCCGCCAGGCTGAAGGGCGCGAGCCACATGATCGAGCACATGATGTTCAAGGGCACCGCGCGCTTCCGGCATGCGCTCGGCACCTCGATCCACGACCTGCTGCACCCCTTCGGCGCGCAGGTCAACGCGACCACGTGGATGGATCGCACGCACTACTTCAACCTCGTGCCGCTGGACCAGCTCGACCTGTCGCTCGAGATCGAGGCCGACCGCATGCGCGGCCTGCGCATGGACGCCGACGACCTGGAAGCGGAGCGCGCGGTGGTGCTGAACGAGCACGACCTGTACGCCGGCGATCCGCTGGAGCGGCTGCACCAGGCGCTGTGGAGCGCGGCGTTTCCGACGCATCCGTACGGCCATCCGGTGCTGGGAACGCGCGAGGACATCCTCGGCCTGCAACGCGACGCGCTGTTCGACTTCTACCATCGTCACTACCGCCCGGCCAACGCGACGCTGACCGTGATCGGCGACGTCGCGCGCGAGCGCGTGCTCGACCTCGCGCTGCGCCATTTCGGCGACATCGTCGTGCCCGACGCGCCCGCGGACATCGAACCCGCGGCAGTACCGGAACAGCACGGCGAACGGCGCTTCACGCTCGCGCAGGCCACGCCGCCGGACTGGGTGATGCTGGGCTACCGCGGGCCGCACGGCCGCAGTGCCGACGCCGACGCGCTGGAGCTGCTCGGGCACCTGCTGATCGGCGGCAAGCTCTCGCGGCTGTACCGGCCGCTGATCGCGAGCGGCATCGCCATGCATGCCTGGTACACGGTGGCGCGGCTGCACCAACCCGGGCTGTTCCAGTTGCAGGCGCTGCCGACGCAGCCACGGAACCACGCCCGCGTCGAACGCCTGATGCGCGAGGCCGTCGACGCGATCCGCCGCGACGGCGTGACCGACGCCGAGCTCGCACGCGCGCAGGGCTTCCTGCGCGGCCAGCTGACCACCGGCCGCGACGGGCCGATGGCGATGGCGATGCAACTCAACGAAGCGATCGCGGCCGGCGACTGGACGCTGTACGCGACCGCGCTCGATCGCTTCGCCGCGGTCACGCCCGCCGACGTGCAGCGCGTCGCCAGGACCTACCTGACCGACGCGCGCCTGACCGTGGGCCATCTCGCGCACGATCCCGACCAGGCGCGTGCCGATGACGACGAGGCCGGCGCATGACGGCCGTCCTCGCCGCCTCCGCGCGATCGACTGCCGCGATGCCCGACATCGTGTCGGTGCCGCTGGCGCAGGGCAGCCTGCATGCACTGCGCGCCGCGACGCCGGCGGCGTTCGCGCTGGCCGGGTCGTTCCGCACCGCGCCGGTGATCGAACACGGCGGCCATCTGCTGCAACAGCTCGTGGTCGCGCTGCTGACCAGCGGCACCACACGGCGCGACGAATTCGCCTTCGCCGAAGCGCTGGAAAGTCGCGGCGCCTCGCTGGCGTTCGAGGCCGAGCCCGAGCGCGTGTCGTTCTCGGTGCGTGCCTGCACCGCCGACCTGGCGACCGTCGCCGACCTGCTCGGCGACGCGTTGCGCGCGCCGCGCTTCGACGAAGCGAGCTGCCGTGCCGAACGCCAGCGCATGATCGCCGACCTCCACGCAATAGCCGCCGATCCGGCGACGCAGGTTTCCGATGCCCTGGCGCGCGCGCTGTACGCGCCCTCGCATCCGCGCCACCCGGCCGACGTCGACACGGCGATCGCGTGGCTGGAAGGCTTCACCGTCGACGACGTGCGTCGCCATCATCGCGATCACTTCGGCGCGAACACGCTGCGCGTCGTCGCCGTCGGCGACGTCGAGCCCGACGTCGTCGCAGCCGCGCTCGACCGCGCGCTCGGCGATTGGGCGCCCCGCCCCGTGCGCGACTGGCCCGCGAGCGCGGACGTGGCGCCGGTGCCGACGCAGGCGCCGATCCGTATCGACGTGCCCGACAGCGGGCATTTCCAGGTCGCGCTCGGCCAGCGCTTCGGGCTGCGCTGTCGCGACACCGACTACGCCGCGCTGTGGCTGGCGAACCATGTCCTGGGCGGTGGTTTCGGTTCGCGGCTGGTCGCGTCGGTGCGCGAGGAGAAAGGCCTGACCTACGCGATCCGCTCGCAGCTGGCGAAGCCGGACCCGGGTTTCGACGGCCACTGGCAGATCGATCTGTCGCTCAGCCCCGAGGCACTGGACGCCGGACTGGCGGCGACGCGCGAGACGCTGGCGCGGTTCGTCGACGGCGGCGTGCCTGCGGCGGAACTCGACCTGCGACGGCGCCAAGCCATCGGCGCCTTCCAGATCAGCCTCGCGACCGTGTACGGCCTCAGCGAAACCGTGCTGCTCGGGCTGGAACAGGGCTGGGGCGCGGACCATCTGCGCAGCTTCCCCGAACGCCTGCGCGCCGTGGACGCGGCGCAACTCGATCGCGTGCTGCGCACCTGCTTCGTGCCCGACGCCGCGCAAGTCGCGATCGCGGGTCCGTTCGGCGACGCGAACGCCTGACCTCGCGGATCAGGCGTCGGGCGCCTCGTCGGCCGCCGCGGCGATGCGCCGGGCGAGGAAGTCGAAATAGCCGTCGATGTAGACGCTGTCGCCGTCGGCATCGAGCAGGAACGGGTTCATCAGCGTGTGGCGCAGGATCACCAGCCGGTCGCGCTCCGGGTCCGCATCGTCCAGTGCGTCCGCAGCGAAGCCCAGCGCAGCGAGCACACGCGCGGTGTCGGCATCGCCCATCGTTTCGCGGCGCAGCGTGGTGATCGAGCCGAAGTGCTCACCGAGCTGCAGCGGCTTGGTCGGATCGGCGCTGAGCGCACGATGCAGGCCGCGCACGAAGCGGTTCATCGTCGCGATGTCGTGGTTGCCCTGCGGATTGAGCGCGAGGCAGACGAGGTTGCTGTCGGGCGCGAACGGCACCACCGCCTTCGCCAGCGGCGCGATGCGCGCGATGAAGCGGTCGGCGGCGGCGAGAAAGGCTTCGGTGTTGCGGATGCTCTGCGCCGGCAGCCGGCCGAAACGCGCGTGGTCGAGCGGCATCACGCGATGGGTCACGTACACCGCCGCGGCCATCGCGCCGGGCTTCGAGCCTTCGGGAATGTACCGGCCGAGCTGGCGATGGCGCTGGAAGTAGTCGCCGTCGGCGGTCTGGTCGAACACGTAGTCCGCGCCTTCCGACAGCAAGCCGATCGCGCGCTGGTCGCGGCACAGGAACGCACCTGCACCGTACGGCAGGTAGCCGAGCTTGTGCGGATCGATGGTGATGGCATCCATGCGCGCCATCGCACCGACCGCGGCATGCACCGCGGGGCTCGGGAACGCGGCGAATTCGGCGCCGACCGCGTCCGCGCCGCGCAGTGCGCCGTCGGCATCGCGGAACAGCGTCGCGAGATAGCCGCCCCACGCGGCGTCGAGATGCAGCGCCATGCCGAGGCCGTCGCGATGCAGGCGGTCGCGCAGGTCGGCGAGGCCGTCGAGCGGATCGATGGTGCCGAACTCGGTGCTGCCGAGCACGCCGACGGTCATCAGCACCGGCTGGCGGGCGCGGCGACAGGCGTCGAGCTGTTCCGCGAGCGCGTCGAGATCCAGCCGCATCGCCTTGCCGGGGATGAGCCGCAGCTGCGCACGGCCGAGCCCGAGCAGCTTCGCGCCCTTGCTCCACGAGTAGTGCGCGGTGGCCGGCGCGAACACCAGCGGCGTCGACAACGTCGGATGCCGCGCGAGGAACTCCGCAAGCCCCAGCGTCTCCAGCCGCGCGTCCTCGACCCGGCGCGACCAACGCGCGCGTTCGTCGCCGGGCATCGCCACCAGCGCGTCGCACCAGCGCGCGTACAGCGCGGTCGATTCGGCGGGGAGCAGATTGAACGCAGTCCAGTCGTCGTCGGGCAGATCATCGAGTGGTGCATCGGCGGCACGCAGCGCGACCGGGAACGCCTTCAGCGCCAGCGCGAGGCGCAGGCCCTGCACGTTCGCCAGCGTGCCACCGGAGGTGAGATGTCCGAACGCGCAGTCGGCGCGCGCAGGATCGGCGACGTAGCCCACCATCGCCGCGAGCTGCAGGCCGGCCTTCAGTTCGAGATCGATCGTGACCGGTGCGGCATCGGCGCTGACGTTGTTCGGGTTGTACGGCAGCGCCAGCATCTGCGCGACCAGCCCCGGCAGCAGCAGGTCGCTGACCATGTGGCCGATATAGCGCGGGCTGTGGAACGGCACGCTGCGCTTGAGCGCCGCGGACAGCTGGTGCAGTTCGCGCCGCAGCCGCGATTCGAAGTCGACGTAGTCCGCGCGGCGGTTGGCGCCGGTGGGGATCGCCGGCGCATCCTCGGGATGCAGGTTGCGGCGCCAGTAGACGTGGTCGCGCAGGAAGCCGACAACCAGCGATTCCAGCAGGTCGTCGTTCTCGGCGTACGGCCCGAGGAAGCACGGATACAGCGCGGGATCGGCGCTCATGCCGCCGCGCCGCAGAGGCTATCGAGCGCCAGCGTGGTCATGCGCGCGAGGCCGCGTTCGCGCTCGTCGGCGGGCATGTGCCGCCCTTCCTCGAGATGATCGCTGACGGTGAGCAGCGACAGCGCGGCGATGCCTTCGCGCATCGCCAGCCCGTACAGCCCGGCCGATTCCATGTCGATGCCGAGGATGCGGTGCCGGCGCAGGCGCGCGACGAGATCCGGATCGCCGTCGTAGAAGCAGTCGGTGCTGAAGACGTGGGCCACGCGCACCGCGACCGACTGCCGCTCGGCGGTGTCGACGACCGCGCGCAGCATCGCGAAGTCGGCGCAGGCGGCAAGGTCGTGGTCGCCGAACTGCAGGCGGTTGAAGCGCGAGTCGGTGCTCGCGCCCTGCGCGATCAGCAGATCGCCCAGCGCGACGTCGCCGACGCCGCCGCAGGTGCCCAGGCGCACGATCCGGCGCACGCCGTACACGCGCGCCAGCTCGGTGGCGTAGATCGCCGACGACGGGATGCCCATGCCGCTGCCCATCACCGACACCGGCCGCCCGCGCCACGTGCCGGTGTAGCCGAGCATGTTGCGGCGTGCGTTGAACTCGACCGGCGCATCGAGGAACTCGCGGGCGATGTGCCGCGCACGCAACGGATCGCCGGGAAAGAAGACGGTGTCGGCGATGGCGCCGGGTTCGGCGTCGAGATGCGGCGTGCTCATGCGGAAGAGGCCTGCGATGGGGCACGTTCGGTGAGGAAGCAGCGGCCCGCCGCCAGCGGCGGCAGGCCGAGATGGGTGGCCAGGCCCTGGCCGAGGTCGGCGAACGAGTCGCGGCGGCCCAGCGCGCGCGGCGCCAGCCCCGGGCCATACGCGAGCAGCGGCACGGTCTCGCGGGTGTGGTCGCTGCCGGGCCAGGTCGGATCGCAGCCGTGGTCGGCGCCGAGCACCAGCAGGTCGCCCGGACGCAACGCGGCCAGCAGCGACGGCAGACGCGCGTCGAAGGCTTCGAGCGCGGCGCCGTAGCCCAGCGGGTCGCGGCGATGGCCGTAGACGCTGTCGAAGTCGACGAAATTGACCGCGACCAGCGCACCGTCGCCGGCACCGTCGAGCGCCGCCAGCGTCGCATCGAACAGCGCGTCGTGGCCGCTGGCCGGCCGCACCGACGACACGCCGTGGTGGGCGAAGATGTCGCCGATCTTGCCGACCGCGATCACGTCGCCACCGGCGGCGTCCACCGCATCGAACAGCGTTGGCGCCGGCGGCGGCAGCGCGTAGTCGCGGCGATGGCCGGTGCGCGTGAAGCCGGTCTCCGTCGTGCCGATGAAGGGCCGCGCGATCACCCGGCCGATGTCGTACGGCGCCAGCAGGAAGCGCGCGAGTTCGCACAGCGCGTGCAGCCGCTGCAGGCCGAAACTGTCCTCGTGCGCGGCGATCTGCAGCACCGAATCGGCCGAGGTGTAGACGATCGGCTTGCCGCTGGCCATGTGCTCGGCGCCGAGCCGGGCGATGATCTCGGTGCCCGAGGCGTGGCAATCGCCCAGCACGCCGGGCAGGTCGCCCTGTTCGATCAAGGCGCGCAGCAACGCGGGCGGGAACGAATGTTCGTGCGCCGGGAACAGCCCGAACGGGCGATCGAGCACCACGCCCATGCTTTCCCAGTGGCCGGACGGCGTGTCCTTGCCGCAGGCGCGTTCCACCATGTGCCCCCAGCACGCGCCCGGCATCGGCAGGTCGAGGAACCCGGCGGCCGCACGCCCGTGCACCTGCGCGTGCGCCTGCGGCAACCCCAGGCGCGTGAGCGCGGGCAGGCGCAGCGGCCCGCGCGGGGCCTCGGCGCAGGCGGCGGCGATGTGGCCGAAGGTGTCGGCCCCGGCATCGCCGTACGCCGCGGCATCCGGCGCGGCACCCAGGCCCAGCGAATCGAGCACCACCCAGATGGCACGCGGCATGGCGGCGTCCCCCTGTTCAGGCGGCCGGCGCGGCGAGCGCGGCGGCGATGTCGGCGAACAGGCCGCTGGCGCCGATGCGGAAGCGCTCCGGCGTCACCCACTCGGCACCCAGGCGATCTTCCGCCAGCGCGACGTAGGCCTGCGCCGCGGCCAGCGTGCGAATGCCACCGGCGGCCTTGAAGCCGCACAGGCCGCCGCCGGCCGCGATCTCGTCGAGCATGATCGCCGCGGCGTCGAGCGTGGCGTTGACCGCGACCTTGCCGGTCGAAGTCTTCAGGAAATCCACGCCGGCGGTCAGGCCGATGCGGCAGGCGGCGCGGATGCGGGCCGGCGACGCCAGTTCGCCAGTTTCGAGGATCAGCTTGAGCGTCGTGCGCGTGCCGCAGACCTCGCGGCAGGCATCGACGCCACGGCGCGCGGCATCGGTGCGGCCCTCGATCAACGCGCGGTACGGCAACACCAGATCGATCTCGTCGGCACCGGCGGCGATCGCGCGCCGGGTCTCGCGGACGATGCGCGCGGCATCGTCGCTGCCGTCGGGGAAATTCACCACCGTCGCGACCTTGAGGTCGGTGCCGACCATGGCCTCGCGCACCGCCAGCACGTACTCCGGATACACGCACAGCGCCGCCGGCAACCCGGCGGGCAGGCGCGCGGACGCGCACAGCGCGCGGATCGCGGCGGGCGTGTCGTCCTCGCCGAGGCTGGTCAGGTCGAGCAGCGGCAGCAGGCGCGCTGCGAGGTCGGCGGGCGGAGCGATGGACACGGCGGCGGATCCCTGCACAGGAACGGAGGCGACAGCCTAGGGAGCCGGCCGCGCCGCCGTTTTGACCTGCCGCAAATCGGCGCGGCCCGCCTCCCGCGAGCCGTGGCGCAACGCAACATCCGCGGGCTCAGCCCGCCACGGTGACGCGCCAGCCGTCGGCCGTCTCGACCCAGTCGATCTCCACCGGCAGGAACTTCTCGATCAGGCGCGCGTTGCTCGACAGGTGGTCGCTGATCGCCGCGGTCGTGAACGTGCCGCCGCCAGCCAAGGCCATCGGCAGCAGCAACTGGTCGGACAGGTGCTCGCCAACGCAGGCCGGGCGGTCGAGATACGCCTGCGCCTCCGCGGCCAGGCGCTCGGCCACCGTCTCCGCCGACAGCCCGCGCTCGCCGTGGCCGGTGAAGACTTCGACGTGATGGGCGTGGCGCACATGCAGCAGCAGCGCATTGCCCGGACCGATCGACGGCCGCACCTGACGCTGGTGCAGCGCAGATGCCGGCAGCTTCAGCATCCGCGCCAGCGTCTCCAGCTCGCGCGTGCCGATGCCGGCGGCGAGGCCGGACAGCAGCGCGGTCGCTTCGATGGACTGCAACTCGCCGCGCTCACCGAAGTCGAGCTGCGCCAGCGTCGGTGCCGGTTGCACGAGCGCATGCGCGATGCCGCCGCCGGCCGGGAAGAAGCCGGGGCGCTCGACGTCCAGCCTCGCCTCGATCCCGAACCGCCGCAGCGACGGCAAGTAGGTGTCGATCAGGAAATCGGCGCTCGGCGCCAGCGGATTGTGGGTGCCGCCCTCCAGCCGCAGCCGCGACGGCCGCTCGCAGCGCCACAGCGGCGGCAGCACGGTCTGCAGCACCAGCATCGCCGACCCGGCGCTGCCGGTGGCGAAGGCGTAGTCGCCGGCCGTCACCGGGCCGGGCGTGAAGCGCAGCGTGGTCGCACCCAGCACCGCGCCCTCGACGAAGGCGTTGCCGACCTTCGCCGCGGCGTTGACGGCCGTGAGGTGCTGGCGCATCAGCCCCGGCTTCGAGCGCTGCGCGCGGATGCGCGTCATCGCGAAGGCGGTGCCGGTGCACAGGCTGAGGCTGAGCGCGGTGCGGAGCAGTTGCCCGCCGCCGCCGGAGCCGTCGAGTTCGATCATGTCCATCGTCTTTCCGGATCAAATGCGGTTCGGTAGAGCGGCCTTCAGGCCGCTGTTCTGCATCAAGAAGAACAGCGGCCTGAAGGCCGCTCTACCAAAATCGAGGTTGCGACTGCGGATGATGACGCGCGATGCCCTCCATGGCGATGCGCGAACGGCTTCGGACCGCCCGGCCTGCACATCCGTGTGCAGGCGTTCGGGGCCACTGCGCGGCAGTGCCACGCAGGCGTGCGGCCCTCACCCCTTCACGCACACCACCTGCCGCAGCGTATGCACGATCTCCACGAGGTCGGCCTGCGCCGCCATCACCGCGTCGATCGGCTTGTACGCGGCCGGCGACTCGTCGACGACGTCGGCGTCCTTGCGGCATTCCACGTGCGCGGTCGCCTTGATGTGGTCGTCGAGCGTGATCAGCTTCTTCGCCTGGGTGCGGCTCATCACGCGGCCGGCGCCGTGGCTGCAGCTGCAGAAGCTGTCCTCGTTGCCGAGGCCGCGCACGATGAAGCTCTTTGCGCCCATGCTGCCCGGTATGATGCCCAGCTCGCCCTTGCGCGCGCTCACGGCGCCCTTGCGGGTGACGTGCACGTCCTTGCCGAAGTGGTGCTCGCGCTGCACGTAGTTGTGGTGGCAGTTCACCGCCTCGGCCTGCGCCTCGAACGGCTTGGTGATCACCGTGCGCAGCGCCTCGACGACGTGCCGCATCATGATCTCGCGATTCATGCGCGCATAGCGCTGCGCCCAGTCCACCGCGAACACGTAGTCGGCGTAGTACTGGCTGCCTTCCGGCAGGTAGGCGAGGTCCTGGTCCGGCAGGTTGATCATCCAGCGGCGCATCTCCTGCTTCGCCAGCTCGATGAAGTGCGAGCCGATGGCGTTGCCGACACCGCGCGATCCCGAGTGCAGCATCACCCACACGCGATCGGCCTCGTCCAGGCACAGCTCGATGAAGTGGTTGCCGGTGCCGAGCGTGCCGAGGTGCTTGAACTGGTTGGTGTTCTTCAGGCGCGGATGACGCTCGCAGATCTTCTCGAAGTCGGCGACCAGCTGCGACCAGCCCTCAACCGCCAGCGCCGGTGGCGTGTCCCACGCGCCCTTGTCGCGCGCGCCGACCGTGCGCCCGTGCGGCACCGCGCGCTCGATCGCGCTGCGCACGCCGGCGAGATGGTCCGGCAGGTCGCTCGCGACCAGCGTGGTGCGCGCCGCGATCATGCCGCAGCCGATGTCCACGCCCACCGCCGCCGGCACGATCGCGCCGATGGTCGGCACCACCGAGCCCACGGTCGCGCCCTTGCCGAGATGCACGTCGGGCATCACCGCGATCCAGCGATGGATGAAGGGCAGCTTCGCGATGTTCTGAAGCTGCTTGCGCGCCTCGTCCTCCAGCGGCACGCCGCGGGTCCACAGCTTGATCGGCGCCGCGCCCGGCTCCTGGATGACGTCGTGATTCTGCGGTTGCATGGATTGATTCTCTCATGTCGAAAAAAAGGTGCGGCGACGAGGATGACGGGACGCTGCGCGTCGACCCGGAGGCTTACATGCAGCGGGACTTGAACCCACCCAAGCAGGGCCGTCATGGTGACGACACCAAGGCCACGCCTGCGGCCGAAAGCGGCGAAGGGATATCGATGAAGATCGTCGGCAGCGACAAGTGTCGATGGAACATTCCTTGAGCTCTACCAGACTGAGCTACCGCCTTTCGACGGACGGGATTCGAACCCGCGACCGCAAGATCCTGTAGTTCCATCCGGCATTCGCGGCCGGCGAATTTGAAACCTTTGAAGCATGCGTCATCCATCGCTGCGCGGGGATGACCGGTGAATCGACGACCACGACGAAGGGGGTGGGAACATCCTGCTCTATCCGACTGAGCTACCGTCTCGCGACGGGCGGGACTCGAACCGGCCCAGGCAGCATGCCGCCTGCGACGAGAACGAGGCCGCGCCTGCGGCTGAGCACAATGAATCGATATCGCCTTGTGGAAAGGATCGCCGGTCGCGACGAAGGTGACGGGACATCGTTCACTGCTCTACCAGACTGAGCTACCGTCTTGCGACGGACGGGATTCGAACCCGCGACAAATGAGTCATGTAGTCCCGTCGGCATTCGCGGCCGACGAATTCGAAAAGCGCTGCTTCCCTCTGTCATCCCGAGCGCAGCGAGGGATCTGCTTTTTGCTTTCGGCTTTGAAAGCAGGTCCCTCGCTCCGCTCGGGATGACAACGGAGTCACCGACCGCGACAACAGTGTGGAAACGCCTGCTCTACCGACTGAGCTACCGTCTCGCGACGGGCGGGACTCGAACCGGCCCAGGCAGCACGCCACCTGCGACGAGAACGAGGCCGCGCCTGCGGCTGACAACATTGAAGCGATGGCGCATGACCCCCAACCGCGACAAACATGCCTCCGACTGCCGGATTCGAACCGGCTTGACCCATGTAGTCGGGGGCGCATTCGCGATCGACGATCCTGAACCCGTATTGGCCTCCTGCGCCCGGCCGGCCCCATTGCCGGCCGGGACTGTTCCCTGCCCTACACCTCGATCGAGGCGATCCTGTCCACCCAGCGCTGCGTGCCGGCGCCTTCGGCGGCGAAATTCGCGAGCAAGTCGAAGACCGCGTCGCTGAACCCGCCGACGTGCAGCACGTCCTCGCGCTCGAACGTCTGACTGGTCGCGACCGGCTGCAGGTCGATGCACACCAGCTTCGCCTGCGGGCAACGCGCCTTGATCTGCGCCCACTGGCGCATGGTCTCGGTCTCGCCCGCGAAGCGCGTGTCACGCCAGCTTTCGTTGTCGGACACCAGCACCAGCAGGTCGACCTGCGCGCGTTCGCGATTCAACCGTGCCAGCGGCGCACTGACCGCGGTACCGCCGCCACACAGTGCCGCGAGCCGCTGCGCCTGCGTCATCACGCTGTCGCGCGGATTCATGCGCACCTCGCGCACGTCGGTGTCGAACGGCATGACGCGCGCCTGCGGGCTGTTGCGCTGCACGCAGGCCGCGATCAGCGCCGCCACGTCGACGCAGCGCGTCGCGGTGGTCGCGCCCTTGCGGAAACCGGTGACCGGCGAGGCCATCGACCCCGACACGTCCACCGCCACCACCACGTCGCCCGACAGCGCCGGCACGTTGCGGGTCGCGATCTCCATCGCGTCCTGCAGCGCTTCGGCGATCGCGCGCGGCAGCCCGGCCGTCGCCTGGTACGCGGTCAGCAACTGGTACGGGAACACGCGCGCCTTGCGGATCGACGCTGCGTCCGTCAGCTTCGCCACCACCGCGTACAGCGCGGCCTGGTCCTCGAACACGCCGTTGCGCGCGAACGTGTTGAGGTTCTGGCGCAGGCTCTGCCACGACGCGCGCCGGGCCAGCGTCGCCCACTGCGCGCGGGTCAGCGGCAGCGAGGTGAAGTACTGGAACGGCAGGTCCGGCAGCTCCGCGGCCGACGGATCGCGCTTGAAGGCTTCGTAGCGGCGCAGCAAGTCCGGCAGCGCGGCCTCGGCGTACGGCTTGCCGAGGATCCACGCGTACAGCGCCTCGCGCTCGGCATCGGCCGGCTTCGGGTGGACCATCTTCACCACGTCCGCCAGCGACGGATCGTTGCCGATGGCCGCCTGCGCCAGCTGCGCGACGCTCGCCTGCGCCAGCCAGCCGCGGATCAAGCGCTTCGGCAGCGAGCCCAGCGACTTGCGGCCGACGCGACCGCTGCGCAGCACCTGCACCAGGTTGCGCAGCAGGCGGCCGTTGTCGATCACCTGCGGGAACGCCGCCTCGAACAGTGCGCGGTCGCGCACAGACAGCGTGGCCAGCAGCAGCGCCGGCATGTCCTTCATGAAGGCGGTGCGGCGGGCGTGGATCGCGGTGCGGGCGACGAAGCCCGGGTCGACCGCCGCGGCCAGCGCCAGCACGCGATCCAGCTGGGCCTCGGCGTTTGCGTAGAAGGTGCCGTTGAGGCAACCGGTCGCGGCGAACAGCGCCAGCGCCGCCCGCGGATCACGGACGTAGGCGAGGCCGCCGGCCTCGTTGCGGGCGGTGGCGGCCGGCAGACGCGGGCCGCGGGTGGAAGCGAAGAGGGAGGTGTTGGCCATGGTCGTTGCCTGTCGGGAATTCCCGGGGAATGCCCGATACAAGGCAATCCGCGTGCCAACTCCCGCCGCCACCACATATCCATCTGTTCCGAAAAGATTTTTTATTTTTTCGCGCCAGAACCAAGCGTCGCCGATCCGCGAATTTCATATATGATTAGATCGTTTTCTATCGGATCGGATCATGCGCAAACCGCTGGTGGTGTTCGGCATGCTCGGCACGCAGATCGACGCGGGCACGGGGCCGGCGCGCTGGGAGAAATGGCGGCCGACGGTGTCGCTGGGCCAGCACGAGGACTTCGTGGTCGACCGCCTGGAGTTGCTGGCCGACGAACGTCGCTACGGCTGGCTGGCGCAGCGGGTGCAGGAGGACTTCGCGCAGATCTCGCCGGAGACCACCTTCCGCCGGCACGACACCCATCTCGCCGACCCCTGGGACTTCGAAGGCGTCTACGCGACGCTGCACGACTTCGTGCGCGGCTACGACTTCCGCCCGGAGGACGAGGACTACCTCATCCACATCACCACCGGCACCCACGTCGCGCAGATCTGCTGGTTCCTGCTGGCGGAGAGCCGGCACTTCCCCGGCCGGCTGCTGCAGACCTCGCCGCCGCGCAAGCAGGGCAGCGGCGATCCGGGCAGCTTCACCGTGATCGATCTCGACCTCTCGCGCTACGACCGCATCGCCACGCGCTTCGCGCAGCAGCGGCAGGAGGATCGCGACCTGCTCAAGAGCGGCATCGCCACGCGCAACGCGGCGTTCAACCGCATGATCGAGCAGATCGAGACCGTGGCCACGCGCTCGAAGGCGCCGATGCTGCTGATGGGCCCCACCGGCGCCGGCAAGAGCCAGCTGGCGAAGCGCGTGTTCGAGCTGAAGAAGCTCAAGCACCAGCTGCCCGGACGCTTCGTCGAGGTGAACTGCGCCACCCTGCGCGGCGACGGCGCGATGAGCGCGCTGTTCGGCCACGTGAAGGGCGCGTACACCGGCGCCGGCACCGATCGCGCCGGCCTGCTGCGCTCGGCCGACAAGGGCCTGCTGTTCCTCGACGAGATCGGCGAGCTGGGGCTGGATGAACAGGCGCTGCTGCTGCGCGCGCTCGAGGAAAAGCGCTTCCCGCCGGTCGGTGGCGACCGCGACGTCGAAAGCGATTTCCAGTTGATCGCCGGCACCAACCGCGACCTGCAGGACGCGGTTGCGCGCGGCCGTTTCCGCGACGACCTGCTGGCACGGCTCAACCTGTGGACGTACCGGCTGCCCGGCCTCGCGGAGCGGCCGGAGGACATCGCGCCGAACCTCGAGTTCGAGCTGGAACGCTGGTCGCGCGAGCAGGGCCGGCGCGTCGCGTTCAACCGCGAGGCGCGCGAACGCTACCTGCGCTTCGCCGCGTCGACCGAAGCGGCGTGGGCCGGCAATTTCCGCGATCTCGGTGCCTCGGTGATGCGCATGGCGACGCTGGCCGACAGCGGGCGCATCGACGTCGCGCGCGTGGACGAGGAGATCGCACGTCTTCGCGCGCTGTGGCGCAGCCCGGCGCAGGCGTCGCCGCTCGACGCGCTGCTGGGCGACGGCGTCGATGCGCTCGATCGCTTCGATCGCGTGCAACTGGAAGAGGTCGTGCGCGTCTGCGCGCGGGCGAAGTCGCTGTCGGAGGCCGGGCGCCTGCTGTTCGCGGCCTCGCGCGCGAAGCGCAGCAGCACCAACGACGCCGACCGCCTGCGCAAGTACCTGGCGAAGTTCGGACTGGAGTGGGCGACGATCCGGGACGCGGCCGGCTGACACCGGCGCGCGCGGACACCGGCGCGATCAGGCGCGGCGCTGCTTTCCGTCGCCGGCGGAATCGCCGCCGTGGGCGAGGCGCAGCAGTTCGGGGACGTTGAGGATCTCGACCCGGCGGCCGGTGACGGCGATGACGCCGTCGTCCTGCAGGCGGCTGAAGCCGCGGCTGACGGTTTCCAGCGCGAGGCCGAGGAAGCGCGCGATGTCCTCGCGGCTCATCGGCAGCTGGAACTGGCGATCGGACTGGCCGACGTTGCGGTAGCGCTCGCCCAGACTGTGCAGGAACAGCGCGATGCGCTCGTTGGCCTGGCGACGGACGAGGATGCCGAGGTGGTCGTGGTCGCGGCCGACGCTCTGGCCGATGACGCGCAGCAGCTGCTGCTGCAGGCTGGGAATCTGCGCGGCGACGGTCGACAACTGATCGTACGGGATTTCGCAGACGTTGCCCGAAGTCAGCGCCACGCCTTCGCAGCGATGCTCGCCGCTTCCCAGCGCGTCGAGGCCGATCAGTTCGCCCGGCAGATGGAAGCCGAGCACCTGCTCCTCGCCGTCCTCGCTGATGCTGACCGACTTGAAGGCGCCGTCGCGGGTGACGAACACCGCGGCCAGCGGGTCGCCCAGGCGGAACAGGCGTTCGCCGCGGGCGATGGGCCGCCGGCGCTGGACGATCTGGTCCAGGCGCAGCATCTCGTCCGCGCCGATGCCGCCGGGCAGGCAGAGCTGGCGCACGGAGCAGTACGTGCAGCCGCGGCGCAGCTGGATCAGGTCAAGGACGGAGGAATCGCTCATTCGGCGGATAGTGTGCCATGCGCAGCGCCGCAAGCCGAACCCGACTTCGGTCCAACGGCGATCCGGGCCGTCGGCAGCGGTCCGCCGGGGCGTCCGGGTGCCGGCGGGCGTGAATCCTTTATACTGCCCCGGTTGCGCGCCGGGGACCGGTGCGCGGGCGCCTTCGCGCCAACCTCCCTTTCCGTTCCCACTTCCGTTCCCGCGGGTGAGTCGTGCGCAATTACGATCTGGACTTCCTGAAGCGCTTTTCCATGGTCATCGCCTTCCTGATGGCGTTGACGCTGGCCCTGATCCTGTTCGCCCGGCACCTCCAGAAGGAGATCCCGCAGGAAACCAATCCGGTCGAAGCCGCGCGCATCGAGGCCCGCATCGCCCCGGCGGGCGCGGTCTACGCCGGCGCCACCGGCGCGGCCGAGCAGGCCGCCGCCGCCGAGGCCGCGAAGGCCGCGGCCGCGTCGCAGGTGGCCTACGGCGGCACGACCGACGGCTCGGTGATCTTCGGCAACCTCTGCGCCGGCTGCCACAAGACCGGTGCCGGTGGCGCGCCGATGCTGACCGCCGACGGCTTCGGCGCCCGCGCCGCGAAGGGCAAGGACCTGCTGTACACCCACGCAATCGACGGCTTCCAGGGCACGGCCGGCGTGATGCCCGCCAAGGGCGGCAACCCGGCGCTGACCGACGAACAGGTCAAGGCCACGGTCGACTGGATGCTGGGTCAGGTCGGCAAGTCCTGATCCGCGACGCCGGTCGCTCGACTTCCGCAACGCCGCCTCCGGGCGGCGTTCGTCTTTCCGCTCCCCGACGGAGTGCCGCGATGACCCGTTCCCGCCTGTTCCCCGCCACCCTCCTCCCGCTGCTGGCCGCCGCCGCGCTGGCCCAGGCCGCGGACCCGACCCCGATCGGCCGGCTGTCCCGCGACGACGGCGGCGAAGCGACCATCGAGGGCGTGGTGACCGCCCGCACCGCCGACGGCGGGTTCGTGCAGGACCGCGGCGACGGCGACCCGGCGACGTCGGACGCGCTGCGGGTCCGGTTCGACGCGATGCCGGCGGTGGGCGAACGGGTCCGCGTGCAGGGCCGGCTCGCCGACGACGGCAAGTCGCTGCAGGCGAGCGAACTGACGCCACTGGGCCGCGGCTCGCTGCCGAAGGCGACGGTGCTGCGCCAGCCGCCCGCGGACTGGACGCCGTACGCCGGCATGCGGGTGAAGATCGCCACGCCGCTGACCGTCGCCGGCACCGATCGCCTGCCGAAATACGGCGAACTGACACTCAACTTCGGCGATCGCCTGCGCACGCCCAGCGACGCCGCGCGCCCCGGCGACGCCCTGCGCGCCGTCGCCGCGGACAACGCCCGCCGCACGCTGTGGCTGGACGACGGCAGCGATGCCGAACAGCCGCCGACGCCCGGTTTCCTGCCCGGGGCCGGCGTGCCGCGCGCCGGGACGCGCGTCCGCGGCGTGCAAGGCGTGGTCGACCTGCGCCACGGCATGCCGCTGTTGCTGCCGACCCGCACGCCGCGCTTCGACCGCGATGCCCGGCCGCGGGCGCCGCACGTGGCCGGCGACGTGCGCGTGGCCAGCTTCAATCTCGAGAACTTCTTCAACGGCGACGGCCACGGCGGCGGCTACCCGACGCCCCGAGGCGCCCGCACGGAAGCCGAACACCGCACCCAGCAGGCCCGCCTCGTCGCCACGATCCGCGGACTGGCGCCCGACATCGCCGCACTGATGGAGCTGGAGAACGACGGCTTCGGCCCGGACTCGGCGGTCGCGCAGCTGGTCGACGCGCTCAATGCCGCCGGCGACGGCGACTGGCGCTTCGTCTCCGCCGCCGACCCGGGCAGCGACCAGATCAGGATCGGCATGCTTTACCGCGCTTCGCGGGTGCAGCCGGTCGGCGACGCCGCGACGCTGATCGACGATCTCTTCGGCAGCCGCAGTCGCAGCCGGCCGCCGCTGGCGCAGAGCTTCCGCGCCGGCAACGGCCCGGTGTTCACGATCGTCGCCAACCACTTCAAGTCCAAGGGCTGCAGCGGCGCCACCGGCGCGGATGCCGACCAGCACGACGGCCAGAGCTGCTGGAACGCGGTCCGCACCGCTTCGGCGCGGCGGCTCGACGCCTGGCTGCGCACCGACCCCACGCATGCCGGCAGCGATCTGACGCTGATCGTCGGCGATCTCAACGCCTACACCCGCGAAGACCCGGTACAGGCACTGGTCGACGCCGGCTGGCGCGACGCCTTCGCCGGGCATCGCGAGACGCCCTACAGCTACGTCTACGCGGCGCAGACCGGCCGCCTCGACCACGCCCTGCTCAGCCCGTCGCTGGCCGCCCGGCTGGCCGGCGCGGCCGAATGGCACACCAACGCCGACGAACCCGACAGCCGCGGCTACCAGGAACGGCCGGACGACCGCGCGGTCTGGCGCAGTTCGGACCACGACCCGCTGGTCGTCGGCCTGCGCCTGCGGACGCCCTGAGCCACCCCGGTATCATCCGCGCATGGACTTCCCGGCCTTTCCCGCGACCGCGACCACGCTGACCCTGCCCGGCCCCGCCGGCGGGCTGGAGGTCGCGGTCGATCCGCCCGAGGCCGACGCCACGCCGCGGCCGCTGGTGGCGGTGCTCTGCCATCCGCTGCCGACCGAGGGCGGGACGATGCACAACAAGGTCGTGACCATGGCCGCGCGCGCGCTGCGCGAACTGGGCGCGACCACGGTGCGCTTCAACTTCCGCGGCACCGGCGCCTCGGAAGGCGCGTTCGACCACGGCGACGGCGAACGGGACGATCTGCGCGCCGTCGTCGCCTGGGTGCGCGCGACGCGCCCCGGGGACACGCTGTGGCTGGCCGGCTTCAGCTTCGGCGCCTACGTCAGCCTGCGCGCCGCGGCCGAGCTGCAACCGGCGCTGCTGCTCTCGATCGCGCCGCCGGCCGGACGCTGGGACTTCGCGAAGGTCGTCACCCCGACGATGCCGTGGAAGGTGATCCAGGGCGAAGAGGACGAGATCGTGGACCCGCAGGCGGTGTACGACTGGTTCGCGCGGGTCTCCGCGCAGCATCCCGACGCCGAACTGGTGCGGATGCCGGAGACCAGCCATTTCTTCCATCGCCGCCTGATCGACCTGCGCGGCGCGATCCGGCACCTGGTGCAGCCCTACCTGCCCGATCCGGCATGAGCGACGCAGGCCTGCCTTCCGCGCGCTACGCCGCAGGCGTGGCCCGCGGCGACTGGAGCGACGACCCGGCGCAGCACCCGGCGCTGCGCGAGCTCGATCGCCTGCATGCGGCGCTGGCGGCGCCGGTCGCGCGCAAGGGCCTGCTCGACCGCGTGTTCGGCAAGCCGCAGGTCACTGCGCCGCAGGGCCTGTACCTGTGGGGCGGCGTCGGCCGCGGCAAGACGTTCCTGATCGACCTGTTCTACGCCGGCCTGCCGATCGCGGAAAAGCGCCGCACGCATTTCCACCGTTTCATGCGCGACGTGCACGAGCGCCTGCGCGCGCACGCAGGCGAGCGCGACCCGCTGGCGATCATCGCCCGCGAATGGCGCGCGCAGTTGCGCGTGCTGGTGCTGGACGAATTCTTCGTCAGCGACATCGGCGACGCCATGCTGCTGGGACGCCTGCTCGAACGCCTGTTCGACGAAGGCGTGGCGCTGGTCACCAGTTCCAATGCCGCACCCGCCGACCTCTACAAGGACGGCCTGCAGCGCGCGCGCTTCCTGCCTGCGATCGCGCTGATCGAACGCCACTGCAACGTCGTGCACCTGATCAGCGACCACGACTACCGCCTGCGCGCGCTGGTGCGCTCGCCGGTGTACCGCGCGCCACTGGACGCCGAGTGCGACGCATGGCTGCACGAACGCTGGCATGCACTGCGCGGCGACGACGACCACCGCGACGCCGGCATCGTCGTCGACGGCCGCCGCATCGCGGTGCGCGCCCGCACGCAGGGCATGGCCTGGTTCGATTTCGCCGCGCTGTGCGAAGGCCCGCGCGGCAGCGCCGACTACATCGAGATCGCGACCGAATTCCACACCGTGCTGCTGGGCGGCATTCCGGTGTTCGACGCGCGCCGCGATGATGCAGCGCGGCGATTCGTCACGTTGATCGACGAGCTCTATGACCGCCACGTCAATCTGGTCTGCACCGCCGATGCCGCACCGATGGCGCTCTACCGCGGCGAACGGCTTGCATCCGCCTTCGAACGCACGGCATCGCGCCTGATCGAGATGCAGAGCGCGGACTATCTCGCGGCGGAACATCGCGGTTGACGCCATCGATCGCTGCTGCCATGCAGCAGCGGCCGCAATTGCGAATGCGTCGCAATGGTGCTAAAGCTGGTGGTGCTTCGCGCCTGGATCGTCATGGAACGACTGGATCCCCCTCGGGAAATCGAGCCCGTTCCGCGACTTGTCCCGCCGCGGGGCCGGCCCTTGCGCCGTCGCGCTCACCGCCGAAGGAATGCGGGTGCCGTCCAATCGACAACTTCACCAGTCCAAGGAGAGACGTCATGAAGAAGGTTTCCGTCGTCAAGGTGCAGAAGCTGAAGACCACCGCCGTCGCGCTCTACCCGATCTGGGAGTGCTGGCCCTGGTTCTGATCGATCGCATGCGATCGACGGTTCGGCGCATCGTGATGGCCGCGTCCGCGGTCCCTCCCGCGATGCCTTGAGCCGCGGGCCGGCGGTCTTCCGTCGGCCCGTCTTCCCCCGCTTCATTCGCGACCCGCAACGGCATCGACTGCGCGCGCCTTCGCTGCGCCGCGATCGATGCTTCATCGACGCACGCCATGTCCATCGCACCGCCCGTTGCCGACGCATCGCCCTGGTTCGTGATCCCGCTGTCGGTGCAGCGGGAAGGCGAGGTGTACTGCGTCGGCAATCGCGAGCTCGATGCGTTCTACCACTTCCCCGAGGAAGGCGTGCGCATCATCGCGCTGCTGCGCGAAGGCCTGTCCGCCGACGGCATCCGCGCGCGGCTCCAGGCCGACGGTTTCGACGACGTGGACGTCGATGATTTCATCGGCACGTTGCACGAAATCGGCTTCGTGCTTCCGGCCGCGGAACGCGAGCGCTTCGCGGCGACGATCGCCGCAACCGAGGCCGGCGACCGCCGCCTGCGGTTCTCGATCCCGACCGGCGTGGCGCGCGCGCTGTTCTCGTGGCCGACGTTCGCGCTGTATCTCGCCGTCCTCGGCGCCGCCGTCGCGTCGGCCATCGCCGATCCGCGCCTGCGCCTGGATTTCGGCGCGTTCTTCCTCGAAGACCATCTCACGCTGACACTGGTCGCGCTGCTCGGGCTGTATGCGGTCAGCGCGTCGTTCCACGAATTCGGGCACATGGCGGCCGCGGCGCGTTACGGCATCCGCTCGCGGCTGGGCGTGGGCCATCGCCTGTGGCAGATCGTGGCCGAGGCCGACCTCACCGGCATCCTGTCGCTGCCGCGCCGGCAGCGCTACCTGCCGCTGCTCGCGGGCATGATGACCGACCTGCTGAGCATCGCGCTGATCACGCTGGCGCTGCGCTGGCTGCTCGCCGGCGGCGAGGACGGCTTCCTCACCCACCTGCTGCGTGCGTGGATCCTGCAGATCGCGATCTCGATCACGTGGCAGTTCAACATCTTCCTGAAGACGGACGTGTACTACGTCCTGTGCAACCACTTCGGCCATCCCGATCTCGACGACGAAGCGCGCCGCTACCTGCGCGATCGCCTGCACCGTGCCAGCTTCGGCATCGTCGGACAGCGCGACGACGCGCTCGATCCGCGGCATCGCGGCGTGCTGCTCACATTCACCGCGATCTGGCTGCTGGGCCGCATCACCGCGCTCGCGTTCCTGCTGCTGGTGCTGATCCCCACGCTGCTGCGTTATGCCGAGCGCGCGTTCGACGCGTTCCGCGGCCCCGCGGGCGGACGCGCGGACGCCTGGGACGCCACCGCGTTCGCCGCCATTTCCATCGCGCTGTTCGCCGTCGGCATGACCATGTGGCTGCGGCGACGGAAACGCGTGACGCCCTTGCAGACTGGAGAATCGACATGACCGGAGACGTCGCCGGCGCCGATGCGCGCCCCCTGTTCCGCCTGCGCAACGTGCAGCCGCCGACGCCGCCGTTGCCGACTGCAGGCGCCATCGACCGGTTGTTCCATCTCGATGCCGACTTCCGCCGTGACGGTACCTGGAGCGGCGTGCGCGACCTGGTCGCGACGGCATACCTCGAACTGGCCGCGGCGGGCGAGGACGCGCTGATCGATCGCCACGCCTACGAACTGCACCGCGTGCTGCCCGAGCATCGCGACCGCATCATCGTTCGCCACGCCTGCCTCACCGATACCGCGCGCGGCTCCGAACGCACGCGCAATTTCCCGCTGGATCGCGCCTACCGGCTGCTGCACGGGCTGGTCGAACTGCTGCTGGCGTGGAAGCAGGCCTCGGCGCCGGGACGACGCTGGGTGGTGGCGGTGGAAGGTTTAGGTCACGTCCAGCATCTCGGCGCACGGTTCTTCGCCGAACTGGCGCGCCGCGGCACGGCGGCATCGATCGAGGTGCTGGTCGATGATCCGGCGCCGGTCGCGGGCATCGCCGGCGCGGGCTTCGTGCCGGCCGGCATCACGTTCGGCGACCTCGGCCTTGCGCCGCTGCCGCGCCGCATGCTCGACGACGCGGCGCGCGAGACGATCGAACGCCAGCTGCGCGACAACGACATCCTCGACTGGGAAGCGCAGTACCCGACGATGCTGGCGCACGCCATCGAGCGCGGCGACGCGCGCACGCGGGCGCACATCGCGCTGCGTGCGCTGTGCATCTGCAACCACTACGGCTACTACCACGAATCGGCGAGCTTCGCCGATGACGTGCTGCCGCACCTCGACGACATCGTGGGCGACGACGAGGACGCGCGCTGGAACTACCTCGGCAACATCTTCCAGGGGCTGGCGACGACCGGCGCGGAGATGCGCGCGCGCGAGATCGTGCTGACGCTGGGCGAACCGCGCCTGCACCGCGCCGTGCTGCGCGCGAAGATGCACTACCTGCTGTCGATGTCGTACCTGCGCTACACCGCGGCGCCGGACCTGCCGCGCGCCGAGCACCACATCCTGCAGGCCGCCGCCGACATCGAGGCGGCGCGGCCGGAGATCGGCCACGACGACTACAGCTTCCTGAAGGTCTTCATCGACAACGGCCTGGCGTTCCTGCGCGTGCGCCAGGGCCGGCAGGCGGAAGCGCTGGCGCTGTGCCAGGACGGCTATGCCTTCCTCACCGGCGAAGTCGGTGAGGAGAAGCACATGCTCCATCGCTCGGTGCTCCAGTACAACACCGCGCAGGTGCACGTGATGCTGGGCCGCCACGACGACGCGATGGCGCACTACCGCAAGTCGATCGAGATGGATCCGTACTATTCCGAGTACTACAACGAGGTCGGCAACATCCTCCAGCGCCAGGAGCGCTACGAGGAAGCGAACGCGATGTACGACCTGGCGATCGCCTACAGCGCGCCGTACCCGGAAGTGCACCACAACAAGGGTATCTGCCACAGCGCGCTGGGCGAGATCGACGCCGCGCTGGCCAGCTTCGACCGCAGCCTGGAGATGAACCCGTTGCAGCCGGAGCTGCACGCGATGCGTGCGGAGCTGCTCGAAGCCGAGGGCCGCAGCGACGAAGCGCTGGCGGACTACGACGCCGCGATCGCGCTGGCCCCGGACCTGGTGGCGGCGCGCGTGAACCGCGCGGTGCTGCACTACGAGGCCGGGCGTTTCGAGGCCGCGCTGGCGGACATGGACCGCGCGATCGCGCTGGAGCCGCAGCAGCCGGACCACTACCTCAACCGCGCCGAGATCCACAAGGCGATGGCGCAGCGCGATCTGTACCAGCGCGACCTCGCCGCGGCCGAGGCCTGCCGCGAAGCCGCCTGACGGCGGCTTCGCCGGCGACGTCCGCGGTGGTTACTTCGCCGCGGTGACGATGCGCGCGCCGTGCAGCTCCGGCACGCCATCGACGACGTCGGTCCACACCGCGTAGGCGGCGTCGGCGCCCAGCGCGAGGCGCGGGAAGCCGGTGCCACGGCCGGCGCCCTGCAGGTCGGCCAGCTTCGTGCGCTGCAATTCCTTCGAGAGATCCGGCGCATAGCGCGCCAGCCACAGCGACTGCTTGCCGGCGTCTTCGCGCATCCACAGCAACCAGACCTGACCGGCATCGACCGCGACGGCCACGCGGCCGATCACCGCCGCGCCGCGATCCACCGCCACCGGCGCCGCGAACTTCGCGCCACCGTCGACGCTGCGCGCGAGCTGCACCACGGGCGTGTCGCCCGGCGCCGTGTACCACGCAACCACCGCATCGTTCCCGCGCGCGGCCACCGACGGACCGTTGACCGGGCAGGCGGGCATCTTCCAGCCGTCGGCATGCACGCGCACCGGCGTCGACCACGCCTTGCCGTCGAAGCGGGTGGCGTACAGGTCGCGGATCTCGTCTTCGCTGCGATCGCGATAGACCAGCAGCGCACCGTCGGCGGTGGCCGCGGCATCCGTCTGGCAGCAGTCGCAGGTGCGGGCGTCGATCTCGGTCGCAGCGTTGGTGCGCAGGCCGCCGTCGAAGACCGCCGCGCGCAGCGTCATCGGGCCGGCGCCTTCTCCGTCATCCGCGGCGTGGTCGCCATGGTCGCCGGTGGCCTTCGCCGTGCCGCCGGTGCGGCGGCCATCCAGCCAGGCGACACCGAGCTGGTTCTCGCTCTGCGGCCAGAACGCGACGAAGCCGTGTTCGGTCTGCGTGCCGTCGTCATGGACGCGCAGCGGCGCGCTCCAGTTCATGCCGTGGTCCATCGACCGCACCAGCATCACGTCGTAGGCATACGGCGCCTCGGCGGACTTCTGCAGCCAGTGCGCCCACAGCGCGCGATCTTCGGTGACCGCGATGTGCGGCGTGTCGGCCCAGTTCACGAACATCGCATTGCCGATGGCGATCGTGCGCGGGCCTTCCCAGTGGCCGTCGATGAAGCGTTCGGCCATCTGGAACGCGGGACGGCGCCCGGTCTGCACGTTGAGCCAGCTCAGCAGC
This sequence comes from Lysobacter sp. DMC104, assembly GCF_056313665.1. Taxonomy (NCBI): domain Bacteria; kingdom Pseudomonadati; phylum Pseudomonadota; class Gammaproteobacteria; order Lysobacterales; family Lysobacteraceae; genus Lysobacter; species Lysobacter sp. DMC104. The sequence continues at coordinate 110,979 of NZ_JBQUZW010000009.1, forward strand.
ACGCGGTCGTCGGAAGTGACGATCAGGTCCGGCTGCGCCGACCCGGGCGGCGCGGGCAGCGGCCACGCCTCGATCGCGAGGTCACCGACGCGCAGGGGTTTCGGGGCTTCGGCCTCCTCGCCGCAACCGGCGACCAGGACGAGGGCGGACAGGGCGAGCGGACGGAGGAAGTTCTGCATTCTGATAGGGTACGCCTGTCGCGTTTGCCCGGCATCCCGCATGTACCGCACCGTCGCGAGCTATCTGGATCCGATCGAGGCCCACATCGTCTGCGGCCGGCTGCAGGCCGAAGGCATCGATGCCTTCGTCAGCGACGACCAGACCAACCTCGCGAACTGGGAATGGCGGCAGGCGATCGGCGGTACCCGCGTGCGGGTGGCCGAGGCCCAGTACGCGGAAGCGCAGGCCCTGATCGCGGCGCTCGACGACGGCGACTTCGCGCTCGAACCCGAAACACCGCCGACACCACCGTATCGCGAGAGCTGGTCGAGCCGGCTGGCCCTGCTGTTCGGTCTCGGCCTCGGCATCCCGCTGCCGTGGCGACGCGACCGGCGCGACGACGACGAGACACTCCAGGCCTGAAGCAGCCCGGCATGCGGTGGCCTTCCGCGTGCCGACGCGTGGCGCACGCACGGACGAATGCGAAGCCGCTCACGGATCGTCGACGCGATCGCGCGGATCCCCCGGGTTTCCGCGGCAATTTGACTGCGCTCAACTCGATCCTGCGCGGGAATGCTGTGATGGCGATGCCCGCACACGCCCCACACGGAGGTGGCATGAAAGTCCTGACCTGGAGCCCGGACCTGGACACCGGCGTCGCCGTCATCGATCAGCAGCATCGGCGCATCGTCGATCTGATCAATGCACTGAATGAAGCCTCGAAAAGCCATAGCCGCGATCTCGTCGGCGAGGCCATCGGCGAACTGATCGACTACACCATGTCGCACTTCGCGTTCGAGGAAGAACTGATGGACGAGGCCGGCTACCACTTCGGCACGGCGCATCGCCGCGTGCACGAGATGTTCACGCGCCGGGTGAACGAGTACAAGATGCGCTTCGACGCCGGCGAGGACGTGACCGACGAACTGCGCTCGATGCTGTCGCGCTGGCTGTTCAACCACATCCGCACCGACGACAAGGCGTACTCGGACACGGTCAAGCGCTACCTCGACCATTTCAGCCGCGCACACCAGGGCGGCGGCTGGATGCAGCGGACGTTGAACCGCCTGTTCGGCTGAGCCGCGAACGAAGCCGCGGCGTCAGGCCGCGGCGCCGCGGCGCCGGATGAGGTGCACCAGCAGCAGCGAGATCGCCGCCGGCGTCATGCCGGGGATACGCTGCGCCTGGCCGACGGTCTCCGGGCGCACGCGCTCCAGCTTCTGCTGCACCTCGATCGACAGGCCGCGCACGTTCGCGTAGTCGAAATCGCCCGGGATCGGCGTGTGTTCATGGCGGCGCTGGCGCGCGATCTCCTCGCGCTGGCGGTCGAGGTAACCGGCGTACTTCGCCTCGATCTCCACCTGTTCGGCCACGTCGACGGCATCCACGCCCGGGCCCAGCAGCGGCACCGTCATCAGCGTCGCGTAGTCCATCTCCGGCCGGCGCAGCAGATCCAGCGCCGGCGTTTCGCGGCTGAGGTCGATGCCCAGCGTCGCCACGGCCTCGCGGCCCAGCGCGTTGTTCGGCGCCGCCCACACGCCGCGCAGGCGTTCGGTCTCGGCGGCCACGGCGTCGCGCTTGCGCGAGAAGCGCTCCCAGCGCACGTCGTCGACCAGGCCGAGCGTCCGGCCGGTCTCGGTGAGCCGCAGGTCGGCGTTGTCTTCGCGCAGCTGCAGCCGGTATTCGGCGCGGCTGGTGAACATGCGGTAGGGCTCGCGCGTGCCGTGGGTGATGAGGTCGTCGATGAGCACGCCGACGTAGGCTTCGTCGCGGCGCGGCGACCATGCGTCCTTCGACTGCGCATGGCGCGCGGCGTTGACGCCGGCGACCAGCCCCTGCGCGGCGGCTTCCTCGTAGCCGGTGGTGCCGTTGATCTGGCCGGCGAAGAACAGGCCGTCGACCAGCTTGGTCTCCAGCGAGGTCTTCAGCCCGCGCGGGTCGAAGAAGTCGTATTCGATCGCGTAGCCGGCGCGGGTGATGTGCGCCTGCTCGAAGCCGCGGATGCTGCGGACCAGTTCGAGCTGCACGTCGAACGGCAGCGAGGTCGAGATCCCGTTCGGATAGATCTCGAACACGTCGAGTCCCTCCGGCTCGACGAAGATCTGGTGGCTCGCCTTCTCGGCGAAGCGCACCACCTTGTCCTCGATCGACGGGCAGTAGCGCGGGCCGATGCCCTCGATCTGCCCGCTGTACAGCGGCGAGCGGTGCAGCGCGTTGCGGATGATCTCGTGGGTGCGCTCGGAGGTGTGGGTGATCCAGCACGACACCTGCGGCGGATGGTCGGCGGTGCTGCCGAGGAACGAGAACACCGGGCGCGGATCGTCGCCGGGCTGCTCCTCCATCGCCGCGTAGTCGAGGCTGCGGCCGTCGATGCGCGGCGGCGTGCCGGTCTTCAGGCGGTCGATCGCGAACGGGCGCTCGCGCAGGCGCGCGGCGAGCGTGGCCGCCGGCGGGTCGCCCATGCGCCCGGCGGCGTACTGGGTCTCGCCGATGTGGATCTTGCCGGCGAGGAACGTGCCGGCGGTCAGCACCACGGCCGACGCGCGGAAACGCAGGCCGGTGTTGGTGATCACGCCACGGACCGCATCGCCTTCGAGGATCAGGTCATCCACCGCCGACTGGAACACGGTCAGGTTGGGCTGCGTCTCCACCGCGCGGCGGATGAAGCGCCGGTACAGCGCGCGGTCGGCCTGGCAGCGCGTCGCGCGAACGGCCGGACCCTTCGATGCATTCAACCGTCGCCACTGGATGCCCGCGGCGTCGGCGGCGCGCGCCATGATCCCGCCGAGCGCGTCGATCTCCTTCACCAGATGGCCCTTGCCGATGCCGCCGATCGCCGGGTTGCAGCTCATCGCACCGACGGTCTCGATGTTGTGGGTCAGCAGCAGCGTGCGCGCACCGGCGCGGGCCGCGGCGAGCGCGGCCTCGGTGCCGGCATGGCCGCCGCCGATGACGATGACGTCGTGGGTCAGGAAGTCGTTCACGGGGATGCGTTCACAGGAGTTCGTTCACGGGAGGGCGCCCGTCAGCAGCGGCCGCCTCGGCCGCATCGCGATGCGGCGGTGGAAAGTCTAGCGCCGTCGTCCTTCCGCGCGCCGCGGCCGCGAAAGTTGGCACGCAATCTGCTTCTCCCAAGTGGCACTCAGCGCGGCAAGCGCGAAAGCGCTGGCCGGGGTGGAACAGGGCTGGCCATGCGCGCGCTGAGGGAGCCAGGGGCCGAATGTCGGGGGACGTTCGGCCCCTTTTTTTTGCGCGCGTTCCGACGATGCGGAACCGCCGCGGCGTCGCCATGCGGCGCGGGAAACGGTCGCTGCGGTTTCAGGCACAAAAAACGGCGCAGTGCGCCGTGAGAAGGTGCCGACGCCCGACGGGGAGCGGAACAGGGGGGATCCGGATTTCCCCGCCGGGGTCGGCGATGCCTACCGAGATGCGTCGTAATTCGACGTAACCGGTCATTGCTGGTTAGCTTGCGACCAATCCCTCGTGTTGGCAAGCGCTATCACGGCGTCGGATTGAGACCGGGTTCTCGTTCCCGGCGTTCCATGCGTCCTGCCGGCTGCGGCGCGGGCCGCGGCATCTCGACGCGCTCCATGCGTCGCGGGAACGCGGGCGCGGATTCCTGCATAGGCGGACGTCGCGGACGTTCCTGCGGCATCGGCACGCCACCGGGCTGGCCCGGCGACGGACCCGCGCCCGGCACCGGCCGGATGCGCGGCTGCGCTCCCTGCAACGGCGCACCGGGTTGGCCCGGCTGTCCCGGCTCCGACACCCGCCAGCGAGGGCGCGGCGTCGGCTTGGACATCGGGGTGGGTGCCTGTCCGGTGCCGTTCTGCGCGATGTCGCCGGGACGCGGCGTACCGGGCGGATCGAGGATCACGCCCGGCGGGAGCGTGCCGGGCGGCAACGGGCCCGGCGGATGCGGACGATGCGGACGGTGGTCGCCGTCGTGGTCGCGGTGGTGCCAGTAGATCGGCGGATAGAAGCCACCGTAGTAGCCGAACGGCCCGCCGTAATAGCCGTAAGGCCCGCCCCAGTACGGGAAGCCGTAGTGCGAGTACGGCAGTGCGCCGTAACCGAAGCCGTAACCGAACCGCCCGTACCAGCCGCCGTCGTAGCCGAGGCCGACGTACGGCATGCCGTAGACGTCGCGGTATTCGACCTCCGGCTCGGCGTAGTAGTAGTCGCCGCCGTTGGCGCCGTCGCGATAAGTGTAGGAACTGACGCAACCGGTCAGAATCAGTGCGGAGAACGTCGCAAGCAGACCAAGACGAGACATCGCTTACCCCTGTGGCGCGTGGGCGAAGTGCGGGCTGCCCGATGCAGGCAGCATCCTCCGCACGGTTTGAACCCGTCCTTAAAGGTACCCGGCCCGGCGGAGCACCGCGACCTGCCTGATACGATGTCGCGATGAACGCCGCCGTCCCCACGACGTCCGCCGACGTGTCCACCGTCCCCGCCCTGCCCGGTTTCGCCGATGTCCTCGCGGCGGCCGCGCGGATCGCGCCGCACGCGCATCGCACGCCGGTGCTGCGCTCGCACTCGCTGGACGCGATCGCCGGCTGCGACCTGCACTTCAAATGCGAGAACTTCCAGCGCGTCGGCGCCTTCAAGTTCCGCGGCGCCTGCAACGCGGTGCTGGCGCTTTCCGACGCCGCCGCGGCACGCGGCATCGTCACCCAGAGTTCCGGCAACCACGGCGCGGCCGTGGCGCTGGCCAGCCGCCTGCGCGGCGTGCCGGCCACCGTGGTCGTGCCCGAAGGCGCGCCGGCGGTGAAGCTGGCCGGCATCGCCGGGTTCGGCGCGCGCATCCTCCGCTGCGCGCCGAACATGGCCGCGCGCGAGGCCGCGGCGGCGCAGGCACTGGCCGACACCGGCGGCCATCTGGTGCATCCGTTCGACGACGCCGACGTGATCGCCGGCCAGGGCACCGCCGCCCTCGAGCTGCTGCATGAAGCCGGCGACCTCGACGCGCTGCTGACGCCCGTCGGCGGCGGCGGCCTGCTCTCGGGGTGCGCGCTGGTCGCGAAGACGGTGCGGCCGGAGATTGCCGTGTTCGGTGCCGAACCCGCGGGCGCCGACGATGGCGCCGCGTCGCTGCGCGAAGGCCGCTGCATCACCGACCGCACCGCGCGCACCGTCTGCGACGGCCTGCGCGGGCACCTCGCGCCGCGCACGCTGGCGCTGCTGCAGCGCCATGTCGACGGCATCCTCGTCGTCGACGATGCCGACACGCTCGCCGCGATGCGGCTGCTGTGGGAGCGGCTGAAGATCGTGGTGGAACCGTCATCGGCGATCGCCTTCGCCGCGGTGCTCAAGCATCCGGAGCGCTTCGCCGGCCGCCGCGTCGGCCTCGTGCTCACCGGCGGCAACGTCGATCTCGACACCCTGCCGTGGCAGGCGACGGCGTGAGCCGGAGCGCACCGCCGCCGCTGATCCAGCGCGCCTCCGGTCGTCGCCGGCGTCGCGGCGGCCTCTGGCGCTGGCTGCGCCGTCTGCTGTTGCTGGCGCTGCTGTGGCTGTGCGGCGTTGCGCTGTACATCCTGCACGTCGGCGGCCGCGACGACGCCGCGCGCGACGACGTGCGCGCCGACGCGATCATCGTGCTCGGCGCCGCCGCCTACGACGCACGGCCGTCGCCGGTGTTCGAGGAACGCCTGCGTCACGGCATCGCGCTCTACAAGCGCGGACTCGCGCCGACGCTGATCTTCACCGGCGGCTTCGGCGGCACCGGCGCACGCTTCGCCGAATCGCAGGTCGGGCGTCGTTACGCGCTGCGCCAGGGCGTGCCCGACCGCGCGATCCTGATCGAGACCGCGTCGCACAACACCCGCGAGAACCTGCGCCAGGCCGCCGCGCTGATGGCACCGCGCAAACTCACGCACGCGATCGTGGTCAGCGATCCGCTGCACCTCTCTCGCGCGCTGCGGCTGTGCGAGGACATCGGCATCTCATGCCTGGGCTCGCCCACGCCGACCACGCGCTACCGCAGCTTCGCCACGCGCTGGCGATTCCTGCTCAACGAAGTGTATTTCTTCCACCGCGACGCGGCCGAACGCCTGCTCGCCCGCATCGACGCCTCCCGGAGCCCCGCGCCATGATCATCGACGGCACCCGCGCGCACGATCGCGCCACCACCCTCGTCCTCGACTACTACGCCGCCTTCAACCGCGGCGACCGCGACGCGATGCTGGCGCTGCTGACCGACGACGTCGCCCACGATCTCAACCAGGGCCCGCGCGAGACCGGCCGCGACGCGTTCGTCGCATTCATGGCGCGCATGGACCGCTGCTACCGCGAACAGCTGCGCGACATCGTGGTGATGGCCTCGCCCGACGGGACGCGCGCCGCCGCAGAGTACGTCGTCCACGGCGAATATCTCGTCGACGACGAGGGCCTGCCGCCGGCGAACGGCCAGACCTACGTGCTGCCCGGCGGCGCCTTCTTCGACCTGCGTGACGGCAAGATCGCGCGGGTGACGAACTACTACAACCTGCAGGACTGGATCGCGCAGGTCGGCGGCTGATCCACCGACCGCATCGGCTCAAAGGAAGGAAAGCGCCGCGCAGCGTACACGCGGCGACGCGAACAGACCGAGCCACAGCGCGAGCAGCGTCAGCGCGCCCGTGATCACGCGCACGAAGATCGGCAGATCGTCGAACTGCATCACGATCATCACCGCGGCGGCGAGCAGCCACAGCAGCGTCGCAATGGCCACGACCACGGGTTTCGGCGTGGGGTCGCTCATGCGCGCAGCACCTGCACCCACAACCCGAGCACGCACAGGAAGTTCAGCATGAAGACGAGCCCGCGCAGGCGGACGTTCGTCGTCAGGATCTGCACCATCGAATGCAGGATGCGGCCGGCGATGAAACCCCACGCCAGCGCGATCGACACGCCGTCGACCGGGCCGCGGAGTAGCAGCAGGCAAGCGACGTGGAAGAACAGCGGCCACTCGAACTGGTTGGAGAGGTTCGCGCTGATCCGCGGTTCCCACCGCGCCCACGGATTGCTGCCGTCGGTGCGCCGGCCGATGCCCCAGATCGCCGGCGCACGCGCGACGGTGAGCAGCGCGTAGAGGCACGCCGCCAGCGCGACGTGCGCGGCCATCGGCAGGAGCAGGGGCTGCGTCATCTCATGCTCCGCGAGTCCGGAACGGCGTCAGCCCGGGCCCGGCGGCGCGGCCGGACCGTCTGTCTTGCCCTTGCCGCGACCCAGCAGTTCCAGCGCGCCCTTGCCGATCCAGTACAGGCCGAGGCCGTCGAAGATCACGTTGAAGACGCTGAAGTCGCCGAAGAAGATCGATTGGTGACGGAACAGACCGATCGCGATGATCAGCGCTCCCCAGAACAGATTGCCCATGCGGTTCTCCGAAGTCGGCGCCGGTGTGCGCCGACGGCGACAGCCTAGCGGAATCGGCGATGTCGCGTCGAAACCGTCTCAGTCGCCGCGCCGCCGCACCGGGATCGCGCCGGCGGGGAAGCGGGCGACGTCCTCGCCGCCTTCGCGGATCGGCACGCCGTGGTCGGGCGCCCAGGCGATGGCGGTGATGACCTCCCACGTCGCGGGCAGACGATCATGCGTGCGGAAAGCGTCGTAGGCCGCGGCCGCGGCGGCGAAACGCGTCTTGCCGGTGAGCGTGTGGCGGCGCGCGTCGAGCGCGTTGGTCGCGCCGATCGCGCGCAGTTCGCGCATCAGTGCGGGCAGGTCGTCGTAAGTGGTGACCAGTTCGTCGCGGTCGAGCACGGGATTGCGGAAACCCGCACCGATCAGCGCGTCGCCGAACTGCGCGATCGACGCGAACGGGCTGACGTGCGGCGCCGCCGCATCGGCCGTCGCGAATGCGCTGCGCAACTCGAACAGCGTGTCGGGACCGAACGTCGACACGACGAGCATGCCGCCGGGTTTCAGCACGCGGCGGAAGCCGGCGAACACCGCGGGCAGGTCCTCGACCCATTGCAGGCAGAGGTTCGAGAACAGCAGGTCGACCGAATGATCGGCCAGCGGCAGCGCGCGCGCGTCGGCGCAGAGGCGCGCGGGGATGGCCGCGGCACCCGGCAGCAGGCGCGCGAGCGTGCGCGCGAGACCGCCGCCGGTGTCGGCCTGCGATTGCAGCATCGACAGCGACAGGTCGAGCGCGAGCACGCGCGCCTTCGGCCAGCGCCGCTGCATCGCGCGCGCGCCGCTGCCCGGCCCACAGCCGAGATCGACGACGACCGCCGGTGACTGCGCGTCGGCGGCGCGACCTTCGGCGTAGTAGTCCAGCGCTTCGAACAACCGTGCCTCGATCTCGTGCTGCAGCTTCGCGGCATCGGTATAGCTCGACGAAGCACGCGAGAACGCGCGGCGGACCTGGCGGGCATCGAACAACGGGGACATCGGCTCAACCTTCCATGAAACGCAGCCGCGGCCTGCGCACGCCGGCCAGCACGGCGCGCACCGCGGCGCTGGCGACATGATCCTCGATGCACAGGCGCACCGGCTCGCCGGAGCAGGCCGCGCGCAGTCGTGCGAACAGGGAGCGACGTGCACCGTGCAGTACGTACGCGAGGAACGCCGACCAGAATTCGACTGCCAGCCCGGGCTCGGTGTGCGCGATGCGCACGAGGTCGGTCACGATCGCATCCGGCGGCAACGGCGGCGCGCCGGCACGCTGCACATCGTCGCCGACGGCCAGCAACAGCTGCTGCCCGGCGCGGGAACGCCAGGCGATCACGTTGGCGACCGGCAGCGCCGCGATGCCGTCGCCGGCCTGCCACTGGGTGACGCGGGCGTCGATGGTCAGCATGCCGTGCGCTCCACCGCCTCATCGCCGAGGAACGCACGTAACGCGGCGTCGACCTCGTCGACATGGGTCAGGAACGGCGCATGGCCCGCGTGTTCGACCTGCACGAAACGCGCCGTCGCGTGGCCGGCGACGTCGATCGCCGTGGCCGCGTCGCGCAGCGCGCGCGGGTCGACGAGGCGGTCGCGACGGCCGGCGACCCACAGGCTCGGCACGTGCAGCGTGTCCAGCAGCGGGCGCTGGTCGACCGTTTCCAGCAGGTGCAGGCCGTCGACCAGCACCCGCGCCGCGGGCTCGCCGCGGGCGAAGAGTTCGCTCCGCAGCGCGCGCAGTTCGTCCTTCGCGTGATCGGAGCCGAAGGCTTCCAGCGCGACGAAGCGATCGAGCGTGGCGCGGTAGTCGTCGGCGAGACCACGCGCGAAGTCGCGGAAGATCTCCGCCGACACGCCGAAGCGCCAGCCGTCGCCGCGCACGAAGCGCGGGCTGGCGCACAGCATGACCAGTGTCGGCACGCGCGCGGGATCGCGCGCCGCGGCGTGCAGCGCGAACATGCCGCCCAGCGACCAGCCCAGCCACGGCGCGACCGGCACGCGCGCGGACAACGCGTCGAACACGGCGTCGAAATCGAGCGGCGTGGCGTCGTCGCGGCTCAGGCCGTGACCGGGCAGGTCGACCAGATGCAGCGTGTGGCGCGCGCGCAGGCGTTCGACCAGCGGCGCGAACACGCCGCCGTGCATCGCCCAGCCGTGGATCAGCACCAGCGGCGGACCTTCGCCGCAGGTGGCGATGTGCAGCGCGTCGCTCATGCCGGTGCGGCACCCGTGCGCAAGGCCGTGATCTTCGCCGCGACCGCGGCCCACTGCGCGTCGATGTCGCTGCGGAACCAGTGCGCGATGCCGCGGCGACGGCGACCGCCGCGGGCGCGGATGCGCTCGACCAGCCAGGCTTCGTCGAACGCGTCCCACACGCCGGCGGGCGCCATGAGGTTGGTGAACAGCACCGGATGCACGTCGTGCATCAGCATCGCGTGGAGCTCGTCGAGATCGAACGGCGACGCGGCGAGCGTGGCCGCGATCGCGTCGTGGAAATGCTCGACCTCGGTGTCGAGATACAGCTCGGACAGCGCGATCCAGACCGGGATGCACGCCGCGTCGTCGTCCGCCCTGTGCGCCACGACCACCGCCCGGCTCACGCCACCGCGGCCCCGGAATGGCCGAAGCCCATCTCGACGGCATCACGCGCCCAGCACAGCGCTTCGATCAGCGCGTCGACCTCGGCCTGCGTGTGCAACGACGACAGGGTGATGCGCAGCCGCGAGCGGCCGTCGGGCACGGTCGGCGGGCGGATCGACGGCACCCAGTAGCCCTGGGCTTCGAGCGCGGTCGACAGCGCCAGCGCGCGCTTCTCGTCACCGCACATCACCGGCTGGATCGGGGTGTTCGACGCCACCAGCGGCAGGTCGCGGAACAGCGCCTGCTGGCGGAAATGCGCGACCAGGCTTTGCAGCTTCTCGCGGCGCCAGTGGTCGCGGCGGGCCAGCTTCACCGCAGCCAGCGACGACGCGGCCTGCGCCGGCGGCAGCGCAGTGGTGTAGAGGTACGGGCGCGCGGTTTCGGCGAGGTGGCCGATGATGTCGTCGCTACCCAGCACGACCGCGCCGTAGCCGCCCAGCGCCTTGCCGAGCGTGGCCAGTTGCAGGGTCGAGGCGATCTCGAGACCGGCCTCGGCCACGCAGCCGCGGCCTTCGGGGCCGACGACACCCACGCCGTGCGCGTCGTCGACGTACAGCAGCGCGTGCTGCACCTTCGCCACCAGCGACAGCTCGCGCAGCGGGGCAACGTCGCCGTCCATGCTGAACACGCCGTCGGTGACCAGCATCGCCGCGCCATCGGGCACGGTACGCAGCTGGCGCAGCGCGCCTTCGGCATCGACGTGCGGATAGCGGCGCAGCTTGCAGCCGGCGAGGCGCGCGCCGTCGATCAGGCTGGCGTGGTTGAGCCGATCCTGGACGCAGACGTCTTCCTCCGACAGGAGCGCCTGCATCACGCCGAGGTTGGCGAGGTAGCCGCTGCCGAACAGCAGCGCACGCGGCGCGCCCAGCCAGTCGGCGAGCTCCTTCTCCAGCGCGTCGTGGTGCGCGTGGTGGCCGCAGACCAGGTGCGAGGCGCCGGCGCCGACGCCGTCGCGCGCGGCGCTGGATTGCAGTGCATCGACCACGCCGAACTGCTGCGCGAGGCCGAGGTAGTCGTTGCCGGCGAAGTTGACCAGCCAGCGGCCGTCGACCTCGCAGCGCACGCCGTCGCGGCGGGTGACCGTGCGCCGCTGGCGCTCGCGTCCCTGCATCGTGCGTTGCACGCGGGCGGCGAGGATGCGTTCGGTGAGGCGCGGGCGGGTCATGGCGGGACGCTCGGTCAGGCGGCGCGGATGCAGGGTGGACCGTCGGGCGGCGGCGAACCGGCGTCGACGATGTCCGCATGGAAGGTGTTCGGGGCTTCGACCAGCGGCATCGGCTTCAGGCCGAGGCGCGCGAACAGCGCGAGGTCGCGCTCGGTGTCCGGGTTGCCGGTGGTCAGCAGCTTCTCGCCGTAGAAGATGGAGTTGGCGCCGGCGAGGAAGCACAGCGCCTGCAGCTCGTCGCTCATGGTCTCGCGGCCGGCAGACAGCCGCACCATCGACTTCGGCATCAGCAGGCGGGCGACCGCGATCGTGCGGACGAACTCGAAGGCGTCCAGCTCGGCGGTGCCGTGCAGCGGGGTGCCGGCGACCTGCACCAGCCGGTTGATCGGCACCGAGTCCGGGTGCGCCGGCAGGTTGGCCAGCGTCTGCAGCAGGCCCGCCCTTTGGGAACGTGTTTCGCCCATGCCGACGATGCCGCCGCAGCAGGTCTTCATGCCGACGTCGCGGACGCGCGCCAGCGTGTCGAGACGGTCCTGGTACTCGCGGGTGCGGATGACCTCGTCGTAGAACTCCGGCGCGGTGTCCAGGTTGTGGTTGTAGTAGTCCAGGCCGGCGTCCTTGAGCGCCGCCGCCTGGGTGTCGCTGAGCATGCCGAGGGTGGCGCAGGTCTCCAGCCCCAGCGCCTTCACCTCGCGGATCATCTCGGCGACCTTCGGGATGTCACGGTCCTTCGGCGAGCGCCACGCGGCGCCCATGCAGAAGCGCGAGGCGCCGGCGGCGCGGGCCTGGCGGGCCTTCTCGACCACCGCGTCGGTGTCCATCAGCTTCGTGGCGTCGACGCCGGTGTGGTAGCGCTGCGCCTGCGGGCAGTAGCCGCAGTCCTCGGGGCAGCCGCCGGTCTTCACCGACAGCAGCGTGCTGACCTGGACTTCGCTGGGATCGAAATGCTGGCGGTGGAGGTCGCCGGCCTTCTGCAGCAGCACCGGGAACGGCAGGTCGAACAGCGCTTCCACCTCGGCTCGGGTCCAGTCGTGGCGCGGGACGGCGGAAACACTGACAACAGGCATCGGAAATCCCTGACGGATGCGGCGAAGGAGAACGGGCAGTCTGGAAAGCATGCCCAGCCCTGTCAACCGCCCTGTTTTCCGCCTCGTCCCTGCCGGTGCCCCGGCCCGGGTCGTCGGTCTGGCCGCCGCCCTCGCCCGCCGGTGGTGGCCAGCGCACTGCCTAGTGTGCCGGGAGGCCGTCGAAACGGCCGGCATCGACCTCTGCGCCGCCTGCCGCCGGGCACTGCCCTGGCAGCGCCACGCCTGCCCGCGCTGCGCGCTGCCGCTGGGCGCCCCGGCGCCCGCCTGCGGGACCTGCCTGCGTCGGCCACCGCCGGTGACGGAGACCCGGGCGGTGTTCCGCTACGAGCCGCCGCTGGACCGGCTGCTGCCGCGCCTCAAGTTCCACGACGATCTCGCCGCCGGCCGGCTCTGCGCCGGGCTGATGGCCGACGTTCTGGCCGGCGCGCTCGCCGGCGCTCCGCGCCCGGACGCGCTGGTCCCGTTGCCATTGCACCGGGTGCGGCTGCGCAGCCGCGGCTTCGACCAGACTCTGGAACTCGCCCGGCCGCTGGCCCGGACCCTCGCCCTGCCCCTGCGCGACGACCTGCTGGTCCGCGCCCGCGCCACCGCCCCGCAGTCGCGGCTGGACGCCGCCGCCCGCCGCCGCAACCTGCGCGGGGCCTTCACGGTCCGCACCGCCGGGCCGCTGCCGGCGCACGTCGCGCTGATCGACGACGTGATGACCACCGGCGCGACCCTCCACGCGGCCGCGGACGCGCTGCTGCGGGCGGGTGTCGCCCGGGTGGATGCGTGGGTGTGTGCGCGGGTGGCGTGAACGATGGCGCGAACGGCGGGGTCAACCGCGACGCATGCGGCGAGCCGCGGGAAGGGGTCGATCGGAGAACACCGCCGTCCTCGACGAACCGGCCGACGGGCAAGGCCGGTCGCGCGCATTCACCACTTGAACAGTTCGAAATACACCGTCGGCGCGTTGCGGTCGTGGTCGATGCGGCCGTCGCCGTTGCGGTCGTACAGGAAGTAGGCCGGACCGTGCTTGGGCTTCACCTGCACCATGCGCAGCTGGCCGGCGACGCGGTATTCGGTGATGGCGTCGCCGTTGTCCATGACGCGCTCGGAGGCGACGGCGTCGGGCGGGATGGCGGCATCGGCCTGCGGCGCGGGCGTGGTGGCACAGCCGCCCAGCGCGAGCAGCAGGACGAAGGGAAGGATGGCGCGCATGGCGGGCTCCGCATCGGGGGAACCTCGATCATACGCCCGCGCGGTGACGCACCGGCGCGACCGCACGCACGGAACCACGGGGGTAGAATCGCCCGATGACACGTCTCGTCCTCATCGATGGTTCTTCCTATCTTTTCCGCGCGTTCCACGCGCTGCCGCCGCTGACCAACGCGCAGGGCGAGCCCACCGGCGCACTGTTCGGCGTGGTCAACATGCTGCGCGGCCACCTGAAGGAAAAGCCCGAACACCTCGCGTTCGTCGTCGACGCTTCCGGTCCGACCTTCCGCGACGATCTCGATCCGCAGTACAAGGCCAATCGTCCGCCGATGCCCGACGAGTTGCGCGCGCAGATCGAGCCGATGCTGGAAATCGTGCAGGCGCTGGGCATCCCGATCCTGCGCGTGCCGGGCGTGGAAGCCGACGACGTGATCGGCACGCTGGCCGTGCAGGGCGCGGCGCAGGGCCTCGCAGTCACCATCTCCACCGGCGACAAGGATTTCGCGCAGCTCGTGCGCCAGTTGGACAACGGCGCGGGCATCGCGCTCGTGAACACGATGACCGGCAGCCGCATGGCCGACGACACGGCGGTGATCGACAAATTCGGCGTGCGCGCCGACCAGGTGATCGACCTGCTGTCGCTGATGGGCGACAGCGTCGACAACATCCCCGGCGTCGAGAAGTGCGGGCCGAAGACCGCGGCCAAGTGGCTGGGCGAGTACGGCACGCTGGAGAACGTCATCGCGAACGCCGACGCCATCAAGGGCAAGATCGGCGAGAACCTGCGCGCCGCGCTGCCGCGGCTGCCGCTGAACCGGCAGCTGGCGACGATCAAGCTCGATGTCGCACTCGACCAAGGCCCCGCGGACCTCGCGCTGCGCGCGCAGCATGTCGAGGACCTGCGCCGGCTCTATGCCCGCTACGGCTTCAACCAGGCGCTGAAGGACCTCGACGGCGGCAACGGCGCCTCCGCGCCCGTGGCGGACGATTCGCGCGGCGGCCTGCGCAGCACGCAGGCGGGCTACGCACGCAGCGCGCCGAGCGACGCGGAAACGCCCGATCCTTCGCTGTCCGCGCCCGGCACCTACGAGACCGTGTCGACGCCGGAACAGCTGGCCACGTGGATCGAACGCCTGACCGCCGCCGCCGAATTCGCCTTCGACACCGAGACCGACGCCCTCGACGCGATGCGCGCGAACCTCGTCGGCCTGAGCTTCTCCACCGAACCCGGCAACGGCGGCTACGTGCCGGTCGGCCACACCTATCCCGGTGCGCCGGCGCAGCTCGACATGCGCGAGACGCTCGACGCGCTGCGCCCGCTGCTGGAAAGCCCGACGCACCGCAAGCTCGGCCAGCACGGCAAGTACGACCTGCACGTGCTGCGTCGCCACGGCGTGGACGTGACCGGCTACCACGACGACACCATGCTGGAGAGCTTCGTCTGGAATGCCAGCGCCAGCCGCCACGACATGGACACGCTGGCGAAGCGCTACCTCGGCTACGACACCATCAAGTTCGAGGACGTCGCCGGCAAGGGTGCGAAGCAGATCGCGTTCTCCGACGTCGCCATCGACGACGCCACCCGCTACGCCGCCGAGGACGCCGACATCACCCTGCGCCTGCATCGCGTGCTGTCGGCGAAGCTGTCGGGCGAGCCGGCGCTGGAGAAGGTCTACCGCGAGATCGAGATGCCGCTGGTGCCGGTGCTCACGCGGATGGAGGCCAACGGCGTGCTGATCGACGCCGACGAACTGCGCCGGCAGAGCGCCGAACTGTCGCGGCGCATGCTCACCGCGCAGAAGCACGCGACCGAACTCGCGGGCCGCACCTTCAACCTCGATTCGCCGAAGCAATTGCAGGCGCTGCTGTTCGACGAGCTGAAGCTGCCGGCGCTGGTGAAGACGCCGACCGGCCAACCGTCGACGAACGAGGAAGCGCTGGAGGCGATCGCCGACCAGCACGAACTGCCGCGCATCATCCTCGAATACCGCGGCCTGGCGAAGCTGCGCAGCACCTACACCGACAAGCTGCCGGAGATGATCAATCCCGACACCGGCCGCGTGCACACCAGCTACCACCAGGCCGGCGCCGCGACCGGACGGCTGTCGTCGAACGACCCGAACCTGCAGAACATCCCGATCCGCACCGACGACGGCCGCCGCATCCGCAAGGCCTTCATCGCGCCACCGGGCCGCAAGCTGGTGGCCTGCGACTATTCGCAGATCGAACTGCGGATCATGGCGCACCTGTCCGAGGACGCCGGCCTGCTGCGCGCGTTCGCCGCCGGCGACGACATCCACCGCGCCACCGCGGCGGAAGTGTTCGGCAAGCCGCTGGCCGAGGTCAGCGGCAACGAGCGCCGCGCCGCGAAGGCGATCAACTTCGGCCTGATGTACGGCATGAGCGCGTTCGGCCTGGCGCGCCAGCTCGGCGTGTCGCGCGGCGAGGCGCAGGACTACATCGCGCTGTACTTCAGCCGCTATCCGGGCGTGCGCGACTTCATGGAGCGCACGCGGAAGGAGGCGCACGAGCGCGGCTACGTCGAGACCGTGTTCGGCCGTCGCCTGTACCTGGACAACATCAATGCCCGCAACCAGGGCCTGCGCGCCGGCGCCGAACGCGCGGCGATCAACGCGCCGATGCAGGGCACCGCGGCCGACATCATCAAGCGCGCGATGATCGCCATCGACGCGTGGATCCTGCCGTACGACGCACGGGCGCGCATGCTGATGCAGGTGCACGACGAACTGGTGTTCGAGTGCGACGCCGGGTTCGTCGACACGCTGATCCCGGAAGTCACCGCGCGCATGGCCGCGGCCGCCGAACTGCGGGTGCCGCTGGTGATCGATTCCGGCGTCGGCGACAACTGGGACGAGGCGCACTGACCGGTTGTGGGCGGATGCGCGCGGCCGGCGTGCATGCGTGGGCGGAATTGAACGTCGTCGAGGTCGCTCGGCGATCTCCGTCACGGATCGATTGCCGCCTTCGACGCGACCGTGCGCACCGTCACGGAGATCAGCCGCGACTGCGGCCATCACCGATCGGAATGCCGCGTTCCACGCGCGGCAACATGTTGCGATGCGTTGCGCCCCGCACGGTGCGAGAGACATCGCCGCACCTCCGGGAAAGGCATGACTTCCGGCATGCCATCCTGTCGGTTCTGACAGGTTTTTCAGGGGTTTTCGGCGAAAAATGAACGGCCGATGCACCCGGAATGAATCCGTCCTGAATTCGTCCGGACACGTATCGGAATCTTTACGAACTCGGGCGCGCAGTCGTGGTCAACTATCTCGCGACGGATGCAACGTCCGTCGCCGCCACCCTCTCCCCTGGGGTGGCCCCCGGAACGTAAGACTCTCCCCAAGTCCCGTTCCCCAGCCCCGCCGGTTCCCCCGCCTGCGGGGCTTTTTATTTGTGTTGGCCAACGCCAGACTGCGCGCGTCGCCGCCCGGGGTTCCGCCGATGTCCAGCGTGTTCGCACTGTCCGCACCGTGGTGGGTGTTCGCGTTCCGCGCCGCGGCGGTCTACCTGATGGTGATGGTGTTGGTGCGCGTCTCCGGCAAGCGCGCGGTCGGCCAGTTCACGCCGTTCGACCTGGTGCTGCTGATCCTCATCGGCAACGCGGTGCAGAACGGGCTCAACGGCGGCGACAACTCGCTGACCGGTGCCGCGGTGCTCGCGGGCTGCCTGATCGCACTGAACTACCTCGCCGCATTCCTGTCGGCGAGGCTGCCATGGGCGAGGCGCCTGATCGAAGGTGATCCCGTGGTGCTCGCTCGCGACGGCCACATCTTCCGCGACGTGCTTCGCCGCGAACTGGTGAGCAAGGCCGATTTCAGCGAGGCCATGCGCGAAGCCGGTTGCAGCGAGCCCGAGCACATCCGTCTCGCGATCCTCGAAACCAACGGCCGCATCAGCATCGCGCTGAAGGACGACGACTGATCCGCGCGATCACCGTGTCGCGCGGAAGCCGGCTTCAGGCGAGTTCGGACAGCCAATCGCGCGGACGCAGGTAGTCGAGCAGGCGCGCTTCGTCGCTGCCCGCCTCCGGCGCGTAGCCGTATTCCCAGCGCACCAGCGGCGGCAGGCTCATCAGGATCGACTCGGTGCGGCCGCCCGATTGCAGGCCGAACAGCGTGCCGCGGTCGAACACGAGGTTGAACTCGACGTAGCGCCCGCGCCGGTAGAGCTGGAACTGGCGCTCGCGCTCGCCGTACGGCATCTCGCGGCGCTGCGCGACGATCGGCAGGTAGGCGTCGAGGAAACCGTCGCCGACCGCACGCTGATAGGCGAAGTCGCGCTCGAAATCCTCGTGCAAGTCGTCGAAGAACAGGCCGCCGACGCCGCGGGTCTCGTCGCGATGCTTCAGGAAGAAGTACTCGTCGCACCAGCGCTTGTGCGCGTCGTAGCGCGCCTGACCGCCGAACGGCTCGCACAGCGCGCGCGCGGTGCGGTGCCAGTGCAGCACGTCCTCGTCGACCGGATAGAACGGCGTGAGGTCGAAGCCGCCGCCGAACCACCAGGCGACGGTCTCGCCGTCCTTGAACGCACGGAAGTGGCGCACGTTGGCGTGCGTGGTCGGGATATGCGGGTTGCGCGGGTGGAACACCAGCGACACCCCGACCGCGCGCCACGAGGCGCCCGCGAGTTCGGGCCGCGCCGCAGTCGCCGACGGCGGCAGTTTCGTGCCGGACACATCGGAGAAGCCGATGCCGGCCTGCTCGAACACCGCCCCGTCGCGCAGCACCCGCGTGCGCCCACCGCCGCCCTCGGCGCGCTGCCACAGGTCTTCCTTGAACGTCGCCGCACCGTCGGCGCCCTCGATCGCGGCGCAGATCATGTCCTGCAACCCGGTCAGGTAGTCGCGGACGCGGAGGAAATCGGGATCGGTGGTGTCGGTCATGGGCGGTCACTCATGGCGGAGCGGTGTCGTAGGGCGGGCCCTGGCCCGCCATTGCGGCGTTTCCGTTCGCACCGCACATGCGGCGGAACGGTGTCGAGCATTGTGCGGCACACCGGAAGCGTTGCAATGGCGGGCCAGGGCCCGCCTTACGCGGGCTGCAGGTTCGCGTACGCCAGCACCAGCCACTTGCTGCCGGCATCGTCGAAGTTGACCTGCACGCGGGCATGGGCGCCGCTGCCTTCGATGTCGGTGACGACGCCGGTGCCGAACTTCGCGTGGCTCACGTTCTGGCCGAGGCGCAGGCCGGGCGTTTCCTGCAGCGAGGCATGGCCCCAGTCGCGGCGCGGCTGGGCCTGGTACATCGGCCGCGCGACCTGGATCTTCGGCCGCACCTCGTGGATCAGCGCCGACGGGATCTCGCGCAGGAAGCGCGACGGCAGGCCGTACATGTCCTGGCCGTGCAGGCGGCGCGCCTCGGCGTAGGTCAGCACCAGCTTCTGGCGCGCGCGGGTGATGCCGACGTAGGCGAGGCGGCGTTCTTCCTCCAGCCGGCCCGATTCCTCGATCGACTTGTTGTTCGGGAACAGGCCCTCCTCCACGCCCACGAGGAACACCAGCGGGAATTCCAGGCCCTTGGCGCTGTGCAGCGTCATCAGCTGCACGCCGTCCTCGCCGGCCTCGGTCTGGCCTTCGCCGGCTTCCAGCGCGGCGTAGGCGAGGAACGCGACCAGCTCGGTCAGTGCGGCGGATTCCTCGTCGTCGCCGCGCACGAAGCGCGACGCCACCGACACCAGTTCGTCGAGGTTGTCGGTACGCGAATCGAGCGAGCCCTTCGACTGCTGCTCGTAGTGGTCGCGCAGGCCGGAACGCGCCAGCGCGTGGTCGATCTTGTCCTTCAGCGGCAGGTCGACGGTTTCCTCGCCGATCGCGTGGACCAGCTGCTGGAAGCCGGCGAGCGCGTTGCGGGCGCGCGCCGGCAGGCCGTCGCCGGAGGCGATGCGCGCCGCCGACTGCCACAGCGACACGCGCTCGACACGCGCGAGCCGGCGCACTTCGTCCAGCGTGCGCTCGCCGATGCCGCGCGTCGGCGTGTTCACCGCACGCTCGAAGGCCGCGTCGTCGTCGCGGTTGGCGATCAGCCGCAGGTAGGCCAGCGTGTCCTTGATTTCGGCGCGCTCGAAGAAGCGCATGCCGCCGTAGACGCGGAACGGGATCTGCTCGCCCAGCAGCGTTTCTTCGAACGCGCGCGACTGCGCGTTGCTGCGATAGAGGATCGCGCATTCGCCGTGGCTGCCGCCGTCGCGCACCCACTGGCGGATGCGCTCGACGACGAAGCGCGCCTCGTCGATCTCGTTGAACGCGGCGTAGAGGTCGATCGCCTCGCCTTCGCCGCTGTCGGTCCACAGCTGCTTGCCCAGGCGCGAGGGATTGTGCGCGATGACCGCGTTGGCGGCACTGAGGATGTTGGCGCTGGAGCGGTAGTTCTGTTCGAGGCGGATGGTCACCGCGCCCGGGTAGTCGCGCAGGAAGCGCTGCACATTCTCGACCTTCGCGCCGCGCCAGCCGTAGATGGCCTGGTCGTCGTCGCCGACCACGAACACCTGGCCGCTGTCGCCGGCGAGCAGGCGCACGAACGCGTACTGCAGCGTGTTGGTGTCCTGGAACTCGTCGATCAGCAGCTGCTGGAAGCGGTGGCGATAGTGCTGCAGCAGCGCCGGATGGTCGCGCAGCAGTTCGTGTGCGCGCAGCAGGATTTCGGCGAAATCGACGAGGCCCGCCTGTTCGCAGCGCTCCTGGTACAGCGTGTAGGCGCGCAGCATGACGCTGGCCCATTCGTCACGCTCGGGCTGGATGTGCTGCGGCCGGCGGCCTTCGTCCTTCTGCGCGTTGATCCACCACGCGATCTGCCGCGGCGGGAAGCGCGCCTCGTCCAGTTCCAGCGCCTGCACCACGCGCTTGACCAGCCGCAGCTGGTCGTCGCTGTCGAGGATCTGGAAGCCTTCCGGCAGCTTCGCGTCCTGCCAGTGCAGGCGCAGCAGCCGGTGCGCAAGGCCGTGGAAGGTACCGATCCACATGCCGCGCGTGCCCTGCGGCAGCAGCACGTCGGCGCGGTGGCGCATCTCGCCCGCGGCCTTGTTGGTGAAGGTCACCGCGAAGATGCCGTGCATCGGCACGCCGTGCACCTCGTGCAGCCAGGCGATGCGATGGGTGAGCACGCGGGTCTTGCCGGAACCGGCGCCGGCCAGCACGAGCTGGTGGCCGGGACCGGCGCTGACCGCCTCGCGCTGTGCGGCGTTCAGGCCGTCGAGCAGGTGGGAAACATCCATCGCCGCATTTTACGCGATGGCGGCGGATTCCCGCGGCGCGAACTGCCGGGAAGCGCGCGGATCAGTGGGAGCCGTGCTTCTGCCCGGCGAGGGTCATCAGCCGGTCGGTCCAGGCGATGCCGATCGCCGACAGGATGAACAGGCCGTGGATGATCGCCTGCCACATCACGCCGGTGGCGGTGACCTTGGCGCACAGCGCCGCTGCCTGTTGCAGGGCGGGGGTGCACAGCGGCAGGCCCAGTTGCCCGGCCTCGATGAAGCTCTTGAGCAGATGGATGGACGAGATGCCGATGATCGCCATCGCCAGCTTCACCTTCAGCACGCTGGCGTTGACGTGGCTCAGCCATTCCGGCTGGTCGGGATGGCCTTCGAGGTTCATGCGCGAGACGAAGGTCTCGTAGCCGCCCACGATCACCATCACCAGCAGGTTGGAGATCATCACCACGTCGATCAAGCCCAGCACGATCAGCATGATCCCCTGCTCGCTGAGCGTGTTGGCGTCGTGGATGAGGTGCCACAGCTCCTTGAGGAACAGGAACACGTACACGCCCTGGGCGACGATGAGGCCGAGATACAGCGGCAGCTGCAACCAGCGCGAACTGAAGATGAGCGCGGGCAGCGGGCCGAGGCGGACGTTCTGGGAATCGGACATGGCGGCATCGAGGTCGAGGGCGCGGATAGCCTACCGACGGCGACCGGTCGCGCCAACTCGTGCGGAATGCAGTGTCCCGGTGCCGCCGCCGTCGGCATCGCGACGCGCGCCTAGACTGGCCGCCCGCCCCTCGCCACGGATGCCGTCATGATCGATCTGCACTACTGGCCCACGCCGAACGGCCACAAGGTCACGCTGCTGCTGGAGGAACTGGCCGAGGTCGGTGCACCGCTGGCGTACACGATCCAGCCGGTGAACATCGGCGCCGGCGAGCAGTTCAAGCCGGAGTTCCTGGCGATCGCGCCGAACAACCGCATGCCCGCCATCGTCGATCACGCGCCCGCCGACGGCGGCGCGCCGGTGAGCGTGTTCGAATCGGGCGCGATCTTGCTGTACCTCGCCGAGAAGACCGGCCGCTTCCTGCCCGCCGACCTGCGCGGCCGCACCGAAACGCTGGAATGGCTGTTCTGGCAGATGGCTGGCCTCGGTCCGATGACCGGTCAGTACGGCCATTTCAACGTCTACGCGCCGGAGAAGATCGCCTACGCGATCGACCGCTACACCCGCGAGGCGCAGCGCCTGCTCGGCGTGCTCGACAAGCGCCTCGCCGGCCGCGCGTTCCTGGTCGGCGACGCCTACACCATTGCCGACATGGCCTGCTATCCGTGGATCAGCCCGTACCGCACGGCACCGATCGACCTCGAACCGTATCCCGAGGTGCGGCGCTGGCAGGCGTCGATCGCCGCGCGACCGGCGACCGCGCGCGCCTACGCGATCACGCAGCGGGTGAACCCCGACGCCGGCAAGCCGCTGACCGACGAGCAGCGCAAGGCGCTGTTCGGCCGCTGATCGCGCACCACTTCGCTCTACCGGGCATAGGCTCCGGAGACGACACAGCGGCGCTGTGCTCCGCTCGACCAGAGCCCGGGACAGGCGGGCGGCCCACGTTGCGGCTAAGCTGCGGACCTGCCGCACTCCGGGTTCCGCCATGCGCCTCTCCGCCTGCCTGCTCGCCTTCATGCTCGCCACCACCTCCGCTCTCGCCGCGCCGTCCACGCCTCCGCCGCCGCAGCGGCTCACGCTCGACGCCATCACCGGCGACGCCCCGCTGTCGGGGCCGACGCTGCTGAAACCGCAGATCGCGCCGGACGGCTCGCGCATCACCTTCCTGCGCGGCAAGGAGAGCGACCGCAACAAGCTGGACCTGTGGGCCTACGACGTCGCCTCCGGCGAGGTCGCGCGGCTGGTGGACAGCAGCGACGTGTTGCCCGGCGAGGAAGTGCTGAGCGACGCCGAAAAGGCCCGCCGCGAGCGCCAGCGCACCTCGGCGCTGTCGGGCATCGTCGATTACCAGTGGTCGCCCGACGGCAGGACGCTGCTGTTCCCGCTCGGCGGCGAGCTGTACCTGTACGACCTGTCGAAGTCAGGCAAGGCCGCGGTGCGCAAGCTGACCACGGGCACCGGCTTCGCCACCGATCCACGAGTGTCGCCGAAGGGCGGGTTCGTCAGCTTCATCCGCGACCGCGACCTGTGGACGATCGACCTCGCGACCGGCGCCGAGATCCGCCTGACCCGCGACGCCAGCGACACCGTCGGCAACGGCGTCGCCGAGTTCGTCGCCGACGAGGAGATGGATCGCCACACTGGCTACTGGTGGGCGCCGGACGATTCGGCGATCGCGTTCACGCGCATCGACGAATCGAAGGTGCCGGTGCAGAAGCGCTACGAGGTCTACCCCGACCGCACCGACGTGGTCGAGCAGCGCTACCCCGCCGCCGGTGACACCAACGTGGCCATCCGGCTGGCGACGATCGCGCCGAAGGACGGCGCGCAACCGCAGTGGATCGACCTCGGTGCCGACGAGGACATCTACCTCGCCCGCGTCGTCTGGCGCGACCCGCAGCACCTCACCTTCCTGCGCCAGTCGCGCGACCAGCGCAAGCTCGAACTGATCGAAGCCGACCTCACCGGCGGCAGGCAGCGCACGCTGGTCACCGAGACCGCGAAGACCTGGGTACCGCTGCACGACGGCCTGCGCTTCCTGAAGGACGGCCGCTTCCTGTGGATCAGCGAGCGCAGCGGCTTCGAGCACCTGTACCTCGCCAGTGCCGACGGCAAGTCGATGAAGCCGCTGACCCGCGGCGACTGGCCGGTGGACGCGCTGCTGGCGGTCGACGAGGCGAAGGGCCTGGTCTACTTCAGCGCCGGCCGCACCGCCGACGGCAAGGCCGATGCGCGCCAGTCGCAGCTGCACGTCGTGCCGCTGGCCGGCGGCGCGATCCGCACGCTGTCGACCGAGCCGGGCATGCACGCGGCCAGCTTCGCGAAGAACGCCAGCGTCTACGTCGACAGCTGGTCGAACGCGCACACGCCGCCGCAGATCGCGCTGCACCGCGCCGACGGCAGCTTCGTCGCGAACCTGGTCGACAACGACCCGGCAAAGCCCGGGCATCCCTACGCGAAATACCTCGCCGCGCAGCGCCCGGTCGAGTTCGGCACGCTCGTCGCCGCCGACGGAAAGACGCCGCTGCACTACGGGCTCATCAAGCCGGCGGACTTCGATCCGGCCAAGCGCTATCCGGTCGTCGTCTACGTCTACGGCGGCCCCGCCGCGCAGACCGTCACCGACAGCTGGCCCGGCCGCGGCGATCATTTCTTCAACCAGTACCTCGCGCAGCAGGGCTACGTGGTGTTCACGCTCGACAACCGCGGCACGCCGCGGCGCGGCGCGGCGTTCGGCGGCGCGCTGTACGGGAAGCAGGGCACGGTCGAAGTCGACGACCAGCACGCCGGCATCGCATGGCTGCGCGCGCAGCCGTGGGTGGACCCGGCACGCATCGGCGTCTACGGCTGGTCCAACGGCGGCTACATGACACTGATGCTGCTGGCGAAGCGGCCCGACGACTACGCCTGCGGCGTCGCCGGCGCGCCGGTCACCGACTGGGCGCTGTACGACACGCACTACACCGAGCGCTACATGGACCTGCCGAAGGACAACGCCGGCGGCTATCGCGAGGCCAGCGTGTTCTCGCACGTCGCCGGCCTCCGCCCGAACGCGCTGCTGCTGATCCACGGCATGGCCGACGACAACGTGCTGTTCCTCAACTCCACGAAGCTGATCAGTGTCCTGCAGAAGCAGGGCCTGCCGTTCCAGCTGATGACCTACCCCGGCGCCAAGCACGGCCTGCGCGGCAGCGACGCGCTGCATCGCTACCGCACGACGGAGGCGTTCCTGGATCGCTGCCTGAGGCCCTGAGTCGCCCGCACACCGGAAAGGAATCCCGCGATCATGCAACCGCCACCCCTGCCGCCGTCCGCGCCGCCGCCGTTGCCGCCACCGCCCCCGCGGTCCGGACTGTCGCCCGAACCGCCGCTCCTGCAGACGCCCCAGCGCCAGCGCCCGGGCTGGGTCGTGCCGGTCGCCGTGGTGTGCCTCGGCGCCGCCGCGATCGCCGCATATCCGCTGCTGCGCGGTTTCGTGAGCCTCAACCGCATGATGGGACAGACCTCGGCGGACTCGGATGCGGCCTACGCGCAGGCCAGGGCCGCGCTCGACGCATCGCCCGTGGCGCGCGCGCAATTGGGAACCCCGATGCGATTCGAGGCGCATGGCAGCACGTTCGAATTCCCCGGGCCGGATGGCCGGTACACGCGCGGCACACTGGACTTCGTGGCCAAGGGCCCGAAGGGCACGGGCGACGTCGAGGCCAACGTCGATCTTCGCGACGGCCGCTGGCAGCTCGTGCATCTGACCCTGACCATGCAGGGACAGGCGCCGGTCGACGTGGTGGCGGGCGGGGAAAGCGTGCGCTGATTCCGCACGCGACGCCGCGCAACCGGGTCGACGGACCCCGTCCCGCGTTCCCGCGCGTTGTCCCGTGACACGTCCCACGGGAATATCGCCATGCGCCGCCACTCGTCGCTGTCCCTCGCCCTGCTCGGCGCACTGCTCGCGGTCGGTCCCGCGATCGCCGCCGAGGGGGTGCCGACGCCGAGCGCCGAAGACGCGCGCGCCTTCCTGCAGAGTCTGCTGACCCCGTCGCCGTACCGGCTGCCGCCCGCGGCGCTCACAGGCGAGATCCGCTACCGGCTGCGATTCGCGACCCGACCCGGCACGCAGCTGCCGGTGACCGGCGAGCAGCGGGCACGGGTCGAGGCCGATGCCGTCCTCGTCTCGGTCTGCACCGACTGCGGCGACGAACCCGCGCCGTCACCCGAGACGCTGCAGCGCTACCTGCGCCCGAACGCGTGGGTGCGCAGCGACGATCGCGCCGTGCGCGCATTCGCCCGCGCCAACGCGCGCGGACTGTCGGTGCGCACGCGCATGCAGACGCTCACCGCCGCGGTGCGCGCGCACATGACCGGGCCGATCGACTTCCGCCACTACGACGATGCCGCGACCGCGCTGCGAAACCGCGGCGGCGACTGCACCGAATTCGCGGTGCTGCTGGCCGCCGGCGCCCGCGCGCTGGGCATCCCGACGCGCGTCGTGCACGGGATCAGCTATTCGGGCCGGATGAGCGGCGTGCCGCACGTGTTCGCACCGCATGCGTGGGTGCAGGCCTGGGACGGCACGCGCTGGACCAGCTACGACGCCGCGCTGGGCCGCTTCGACGCCGGGCACATCGCGCTGATGATCGGCGACGGCGATCCCGGCCTCGCCGCCACGCTCAACGGCACGATCCGCGACCTGCGCGTGGTCGATGCGATCGGCGTCCGCCACCGCGCGGCCGGCGACGATTGAAGGCCCCGCACGCGACGACGCCGGCCCGATGCGATCCGGGCCGGCGTCACGGGGCACACGACTGGATCAGCGATCGCCGCCGTCGGTGATCATCGGCAGTTCGGCGACGGTGTCGTCCGTGTCGATCCACGCCACCGCCGCGGGATCGGTCACGCCGCCCACGATCAGCACGGAATCATCGATCGCCGGCAGCTCGGGCACGCTCGTGTCCTCGGGCGCCGCGGCATCCTGCGGATCGTTCACCGCGCCGATCACCAACACGCCGTCGAGGTCGCGCGGTGCCTCGTGGCGGATGCGGCTGCCGGTCGACGGCTGCACCGGCAGCACGGGGACGGTGGTGTCTTCGGGCGCCGCGGCGTCCTGCGGATCGTTCACCGCGCCGATCACCAGCACGCCGTCGAGATCGCGCGGCGCCTCGTGACGGATGCGGGTGCCGGTGGACGGCGTGGCCTCAGCGCTGGCCGCCGGTGCGGCGGTGGGCGGATCGGCGGCGAACACGCCGGCGCTCGCCGTCGCGACGACCAGGCTGACCGCGATCGTGGCGCCGAGGCCGGCACGCCGCGGCGCGCGATACGACACGCACAGCGGGCCGGCAGCGGCCGCGAACAGCGCGCGGCGGGCGTCGGCGTCGAGCGCGTCGAGGCAGTGCACGTCGCGATCGCAGTGGCTGCAATGGCCGTCGATGGCGCGCTGTTCGGCGGGATCGAGGGGACAGGGGGTGTCGATGCGGGGCACGATGGCCATGGGCGGCTCCTCTTTGCGTGGTCGGGAAGGATGGGCGATCGCGGCATGGCCACCGCCCATCCATCGCCAACGCGCGGTTGCGCCACACGGGGTTGCACGGGTCTCAGGCCCTGCGCCGCCCCGTCGGCACACTGGCAGACCGTGACGTCCGCGGTGTGCGCTGCCCGCGTGACGCCCACCGCATGACCTTCGACGCATGACCTTCGACGGTGGGCGCGCCCGCCGCCGGGGCGTAGCGTTCCCGCACCTCCGTGGAGATTCGCCCGATGAAACCGACCCTGCTCGCCGCCGCGCTCGCCGGCGCCCTCGCTGTCGCGCTGTCCGCCCAGGCGGCCACGCCCGCCCCTGCCGCCGCCGCGCGTCCCGTGCCGGCCTGGGTGGCGACCAGCAACGCCGACGCCCGCATCCTGCTCGATGCCCAGCTGCGCTTCCAGCCCGAATCCGCCACGTTCTTCGGCGTGCCCGGCTACGACGACAAGGTCGCCGACCTCGGCCCCGACGTCGGCGCGCGCACCCGCAAGGTGCTGGACGAGGCCCGCGCCGCGCTGCGCCAGAAACTGCAGGTCGAACGCGACCCGAACGTGCGCCAGGACCTGGAGATCATGATCGGCGCCGCGACCGACACGATCGAGGCCAGCGAAGTCAACGAACGCATGGTGCTGCCGTTCATCGACGCGCCGCAGCTGGTGTTCGGCGGCATGAGCGGCCTGCTCTCCGACCAGGTGCCGGCCGATCGCCGCGCCCATGCCGTCGCGCGCCTGAAGGCCTACGTCGGCCAGGCGCCCGGCACCACGCCGATCATGGTCCAGGCGCGCCAGCGCTACGAGGAACGCGTCGGCAACGCCGCGCTGCTGCGGCCGTCGAAGCTGGAAGTCGAGCAGGCGCTGAACAATGCCGAGACCTACGCCGCCGGCATCCGCAAGCTGTTCGCGAAGTACAAGCTCAAGGGCGGCGACGCCGCGCTGAAGGCCCTCGACACGCAGACCGCCGAGTTCCTGGCCTGGGCGCGCGGCACCGTGCTACCGCAGGCGCGCACCGAGACCCAGCTGCCGCGCGAACTCTACGCGCTGCAGCTCAAGCAGGTCGGCATCGACATCCCGCCGGAGACGCTGATCCAGCGCGCCCGCCTCGAATTCATGGAGACGCGCGCGACGATGCAGCAGCTCGCGCCGGTGGTGGCCAAGGCCAAGGGCATCGACGCGACCGACTACCGCGCGGTGATTCGCGCGTTGAAGAAGGACACGATCCCCAACGACAAGCTCGAGGCGCGCTATCGCGAAGTGATCGACGCGATCGACCCGATCATCCGCCGCGAGCGCATCGTCGACGTGCCGCAGCGGCCGATGATCATGCGCCTGGGCACCGAGGCCGAGAACGCGCAGCAGCCCGCGCCGCACTTCCTGCCGGCGCCGCTGATCGGCAACACCGGCCAGCAGGGCCAGTTCGTGCTGCCGCTGGCCAACCCGGCCGCCGGCGACGCCGACCAGTACGACGACTTCAACTTCCCGTCGGTGGCGTGGACGCTGTCCGCGCACGAAGGCCGCCCCGGCCACGAACTGCAGTTCACCGCGATGGTCGAGCGCGGCGTGTCGCTGGCGCGCACGCTGTTCGCCTTCAACTCGGTGAACGTCGAGGGCTGGGCGCTGTACGCCGAGGCCGAGATGGTGCCGTACGAACCGCTGGACGGGCAGTTGATCGCGCTGCAGTTCCGGCTGATGCGCGCCGCGCGCGCGATGCTCGACCCGATGCTCAACCTCGGCATGATCGACCGCGCCCGCGCCGAGAAGGTGCTGATGGAAGACGTGGGCCTGTCGAAGGCGATGGCGCGGCAGGAACTCGACCGCTACACCTTCAACGCCCCGGGCCAGGCGGGCAGCTATTTCTACGGCTACTCGCGCCTGCTGGAACTGCGCGCCGAGACCGAGCTGGCGCTGGGCGACAAGTTCGACCGGCTGGCCTTCAACAACTTCGTGATCGACCAGGGCATGCTGCCGCCGGACCTGCTGGCGAAGGCCGTGCGCGAGACCTTCATCCCGGCGCAGAAGGCGAAGCCCTGAGCGAGGCGCGCCTCACCCGCCGCCGGTCGGAGGCCAAACCGGCGGCGGGAGTTTCGGCTGCGAACCGCGCAGCGGGATCGGCGCGAAGATCGACGGATCGAGCAATCGCAGCGCATCGCGGCAATCGAGGAACGGATACTGGCGATTGACCGCCGGATCGGCGATGCGCTGCGTCGACAGCGTCATCGCGTCCATGCGCTGCGCGACCGTGGACGCCGGCACCGCCTGCTTCAGCGCCACCGCGCAGGCCGCGACCATCGGCGCCGCCTGCGAGGTGCCACCGAAACTCGATGTGCCGCCATTGAAGCCCGGCGCCCGCACGAACGCACCGGCCGCGAACAGGTCGGTGGTCGCGCTGCGGTTCGAGAAGCAGGCGAGCTGCTTCGGCGCGGTCGAGGTCTCGGTGCAACCGAGGAAGGTGACCGCACCGCCGCTGAAATCCCACGTCGCGCCGGTCGACACCACGCCATGCAGGCAGGCAGGCGCACTCATCGCGTTCGCGTTGCCCTGGTTGCCGGCCGACGATGTCACCACCGCGCCCAGCGCGTTGAGGTTGGCGACCGCGACCGCCAGTGCCTGCGTCCACGCGGCGCCGTTGTCGCAGTCACCCGCGAACAGCGCATCGGTGCCGATGCTGAGGTTCACCGCATCGACGTCCGGATGCTGTGCCGCCAACCAGTCCAGCGCCGACAGTGCATCGGCGGTCGTGGAGAACCGGCCGTTGCGATCGAGCATCTTCACCGCCACCAGCGACAGCGCCGGCAGCGCGCCGCGCGGGGCGACCGTGCCGTCGCCGCCGATGATGCCGGCGACGTTGGTGCCGTGGCCCTGGTCGTCTTCGGCCGCGCCCGCCCCGGACTGCGTCGCGGCGCCGTTCGGGCAGCAGTTGGCCGCGCAGTAGCACTGCTGGCCGACGATGCGGCCGCGGAAATCGGCGTGGTCGGTGTCGATGCCCGAGTCGACGATCGCGACCTTCATGCCGCTGCCGGAGAAGCCGAGTTCCGGCAGCTGGTGCATCTGGTTGAGCACGGTGGATTCGTCGGGCGCCGACGCCATGCCGCCAGCAGCATCGACATCCACCCGCAGCACGCGCGGATCGCGCGCCAGTGCGGCGAGCGTGCGCGGATCGGCGTCCACGACGACCGCCGGGATGCGCTCGAACCGGCGCAGCACGCGCACCTGCGACCGCCGCGGCAGCGCCGACAGCACGCGATCGACCTGCGCCCGCGCCTTCGGGTGCAGCACCGGGCGCGGCTCGGCTTCGGTGCTGCGCTTCGGCGCCGCGTCGGGCGACAGCGCCGGCACCGCCACCTGCGGGCGCAGCATGACCAGCACGCGCACGCGGCCTTCGACGGCGGCCCGGCGCACGGCGGTGTCGGCGAATTTCGCGCCCGCGGCGCATGCGGGCGACGCCGCGAACAGGCACAGCATCGCGGAGAAGAAGACGATCGGAAGGCATCGGCGCATGGGCGTTCTCCGTTCGAGGCGCGACCAGGGGCGCAGCATGCCATGCACGATGCCACCCTGCCCGTGCCATCGGCATATTGACCCATCGCGGCACCGACGCCAGAGTGCCCGCTCCACTCACAAGGAGGTGTGTCATGGGCGTCCTCGTCCCGCTGCAAATCGATCCGAACAACGCCGATCGTTTCTCGAACATCCCGGCCTTCGTCGACAGCCTGTTCGACCCCGACGTCCGCACACTCGCGCCGGCGCAGGCCGCAGTCGATGCCGGCGACGCCAATTTCCTCTACTGCGACGACAACAGCGCCTCGCTGATCCTGCAGAGCTGGCTGGCCGCGTGGCAGCATTCGGTCGGCGACGACTACGACGCGCACGCCTACAACCGGTGCCCGTCCAGCGACCGCACCGTCATCGCGTTCCTCGCCAGCTACATCAAGTCGCACAGCCTCAGCATGGCGGTACCGGATCTCGACGCCACCAACCAGTACTACACCATCGATGGCCATTCGCTGCGCCAGTTCAAGAACAACGGCTACAGCTGGCGGCCGTTCCTCAACAGTGCCGGGCACTGGAACTACGGCGAGATCTACAGCAGCGATCCGCTGCGGCTGAGCAACGGCAGCTATTCGGACGACACCGTCGTGTCGTTCCTCTACCACTTCCTGCGCGGCGCGCATTTCGTGGTGGCGTCCACCGACGGCGACCAGTCCAACGGCGACGGCTTCAACACCTTCCTCGATTCGTTCGTGGACGCCTGCACCTGCCAGTCGACGGTGTCCAGCCACTACGCCGACCACGTCAACCTGACCTGCCAGACGTATCCGCCGATCAGCGGCGAAAGCGAACCCACCACCAATTCGCCGCTGGTCATCGCCTGCATGTCCGGCGACACCACCGTCAACTACACCGACGATCACCAGAACAGCTTCTTCCAGCACGAAGGCTGGCCGGCGCAAGGCCTCACCGGCGGCGACCGCCACATGGACGACTACGACAACCACAAGGCGACGCTGTGGAACTTCTCGACCTACGGCGGCTGCGCCTACAGCGAGAAACGCTGCGCCCCGCTGTTCCTCGGCCGCAGCACCTTCAGCCTGACCCTGCACAGCGACACGAAGATGCCGCACTACGACGGCGCCCGCACCAAGCAGGGGTGGATGCAGACCGACCTGATGACGTACTGAGGCTGCGTGCCCCCCCGCGGCATCCGCCGCGGGGTCGCCTCACCGCATCCGCTCGACCATCCGGCGGTGGCCGATGAGGCGGGCGTAGCGGCTGCCGAGGTCGATCCAGCAGACGTAGGCGGCTTCGCCGGCGAGGCGCCAGAGCATGGTCGGGGTGAGGCGCAGCGCGGGTTCGGCGGCGCACAGTTCCCAGTCGAAGCCGAGCTGGCGGGCGAACAGGGCGCAGCGGGCGAGGTGATAGCGGCTGCTCAGCAGGGTGACACGGCCGCGGTGTGCGTCGGCGGCGAGCAGGCTGCGCGCGTTGCGCAGGTTCTGCAGGGTGTCGCGCGAGGTCTTCTCCAGCCGCAGCGGCGCGTCGACGGACACGCCTTCGGCCAGCAGCGCCTCGCGGGCGACGTCGGCCTCGGCCGGATGCCCGGGCGCGCTGCCGCCGAGCAGCACGATCGCGCGCGGCGGCCGCGTGCGCCACACGTCGGCGGCGCGGGCCACGCGTGCGGCGAAATCGGCGTCGAGACGTCCGCCCGGCGCGTGCTTGCCGAACAGCAGCAGGGTGTCGCCGCGTTCGGGCTGCGTGGGCGCGCGCCGTGCGATCCGCACGACGTGGGCGAAATACCCGACGTACACCAGCCCCGCGCTGAGCACGCACACGGCGCCGGCCACGACGCCGGCGTGCAGCACGTCGCGGTCGAACAGCAGGCGGCGGCGGTGATCGAGGCGGGTCATGGACGACGCGGCATCGGCATGGGTTTGGCAGGGGATCGGCGTGGCAGGGCCCCGGGCCACGGCGGACAGGCGGCCAGAATAGCGCGATGCCGTGGTCACCATGACCCGGCCACCATGACCCGACCGCTATAATCCGGGTCTTCTCCGAACACGGGCGACGCGGTGTCCCTTTCCGCAGCGACGGCTCCTGCCGCGATCCTCCCCTCCCCGATGACGCCCCTCGCGATCCGCGCGTACACCGCCACCAGCGCGCTGGGCCACGGCCGCGACGCCCAGGCGGATGCGCTGCGCCACCGCCGCAGCGGCCTGCGCCGCAACGACTTCGGCAGCGGCGCCACCGCCGGGGCGCGGCTCGACACCTGGATCGGTCGCGTCGACGGCATCGAGGACGTGCGCCTGCCGGCCGAACTTGCCGCGCTCGATTGCCGCAACAACCGCCTCGCCTGGCTCGCGTTCCATCAGGACGGGCTGCCCGACGCCGTCGCCGCGCTGCGTGCGCGCCACGGCGCCGAACGCGTCGCGGTGGTGATCGGCACTTCGACCGCCAGCATCGGCGCCAGCGAAGAGGCGTACACGCGCCTCGACGGCGACGCGTTCCCGGCCGACCTGCGCGCGCCGCTGCTGCACACGCCGCATTCGCCCGGGCATTTCGTGCAGCGCATCACCGGCCTGCGCGGGCCGTGCGTGACCGTCGCGACCGCGTGCTCGTCCAGCGCGAAGGTGTTCGCGCAGGCGGCGCGGCTGATCCATGCCGGGCTCGTCGACGCCGCGCTGGTCGGCGGCATCGACACGCTGTGCGGCAGCGTGCTGTTCGGCTTCAACGCGCTCGGCCTCGTGTCGACGCGCCGCTGTCTGCCGTTCGACGCGCGCCGCGACGGCCTCAACCTCGGCGAAGCCGGCGGCTACGCGATCCTCGAACGCCTCGCCGACAGCGAATCCGCGCCGCTGCGGCTGTGCGGCTACGGCGAAAGCAGCGACGCGCACCACATGTCGACGCCGCATCCCGAAGGCCTCGGCGCGCGGCTGGCGATGCGCGATGCGCTCGCGCGCGCCGGCATCGCGGGCAACGCGGTCGGCTACCTCAACCTGCACGGCACCGCGACACCCGCGAACGACAGCGTCGAGGCCGCTGCGGTCGCGGCGCTGTTCCCGGCGTCGCTGCACGCGAGTTCGACCAAGGGCTGGACCGGCCACACGCTGGGCGCGGCGGGCATCGTCGAATCGGTGTTCGCGCTGCTGGCACTCGAACGCGGCCTGCAGCCCGGCATGCTCGGCGACGACGCCGGCGGCGACGCGCAGCCCGACGCCGCCTGCGGCCCGCAGATCCGCTTCGACAACGCCGAACGCCGCATCGATTACGCGATGAACAACTCCTTCGGCTTCGGCGGCAACAACTGCTCGCTGGTGTTCGGGGGCGCGGCATGAGCACGCTCGTCGCCCGCATCGAGGCCGTGGCGTTCTGGGCGAACGGCCTGCCGTCGTGGGACGCCGCGCGGGCGTTCGTCGCCGATGCCACGCTGCCGGACGCCGCGCCGGCGAAGCCGTCGCCGCAGCTGCTGCCGCCGAACGAGCGCCGCCGCGCGCCGGAATCCGTCGCGGTGGCGCTGGAGGTCGCACTCGCCGCCTGCCACGCCGCCGGCCGCGATCCGGCATCGCTGCCGTCGGTGTTCGCCTCGACCCACGGCGACCTGCCGATCACCGACTACATGTGCGCCACACTTGCGACGGACCCGCGCGCGATCTCGCCGACGAAATTCCACAACTCGGTGCACAACGCCGCCGCCGGCTACTGGACCATCGGCGCCGGCTGCACCCGCGCCGCGACCGCACTGACGGCGTGGGACGCGAGCTTCGCCGAAGGGTTGATCGAAGCGCTGGCGCAGCTGGCCGAAGGCGCCGACGCGGTGCTGCTGGTCGGCTACGACACCGGCGCGGTCGGGCCGCTGCGGTCGATCCATCCGGTCGACGGCCTGCTCGGCGGCGCGCTGGTGCTCGCGCGCGACGACGGCACGCCCGGCCCGCGCCTGCGGGCGATGCTGATCGACGCCGAGGCCGACGCGCCGGGCGCGCTCGGTGCACGCTGCGCGACGAATCCGATGGCGCCGATGCTGCCGCTGTTCGACGCGCTCGCCGCCGGCGCCGCGACCGCGACGCTGCACGCCGGCCCGGGCCGCGCGCTGCGCCTGGAGCTGGTGCATGACTGAGCCCGTCGCCTTCGACCGCGGCAACGTCGTCGTCGTGATCCCGGCGCTGAACGAGGCGCTGCGCATCCGCGACGTTGTCGAAGGCGCGCTCGCCGGATGCGATCGCGTGATCGTGATCGACGACGGTTCCGACGACGGCACCGCGGAGAAGATCGCCGATCTGCCGGTGACGCTGCTGCGCCACGACAAGCGCATGGGCAAGGGCGCGAGCCTGCGCGACGGCTTCCGCGAAGCGCTGCGCCTGGGCGCGGCCGCGGTGCTGACGATGGACGGCGACGGCCAGCACCTGGCCGCCGACATCCCGCGCCTGATCGCCGCCGCCAACCGCCATCCGCAGTGCATCGTCGTCGGCGCGCGCCTGCGCAAGCGCGCGCAGCAACCGACGTATCGCCGCCTCGCCAACGAATTCGGTGACTGGGGCATCGCCTGGGGCTGCGGCTACCGCATCGCCGACACGCAGAGCGGCCAGCGCCTGTACCCGGCCGCGGTCGCCGCGCTGGACGACGTGCCCGGCGAGGACTTCGTGTTCGAGGCGCAGATCCTGATCAGCGCCGCGCGCCGCCTCGGCATGGGCGTGGTGTCGGTGCCGATCGAATCGCGCTACGCCGGCGCCGGCGCGGTCGAGAAATTCCGCAAGAGCCACTTCCGCCCGCTGCACGACCTGTGGCGCATCACCTCGCACGTCGTCGTGCAGGTGTGGCGCTACGGCCACGTGATCCGCGAATACCGCCGCACCCGCGCCACGCGGCCGGTGATCGAGGATCCCAGCGGCGAATTCGCGACCCGATCGCGCGGGTAGTCCGATGCGCGATCCGCAACCCGACGCCCCCTCCCCAACCCTCCCCCGCACGAGGGGGAGGGAGATTCGCGCGCAGCGCGAATGGGTGGCGAAGACTGTCAGCCCTTGAGTCAGGACACGACCCCGGCACCATGCACGTCACTGCCTCCACCAACGCCTCCACACACGACGTCATCGTCCTCGGCGGCGGCCTCGCCGGGCTCACGCTCGCGCTGCAGCTGAAGCAGCAGGACCCCGCGATCGACGTGCTGGTGCTGGAGCGCCGCGCGCATCCGGTGCCGGAGGCCGCGCACAAGGTCGGCGAGTCGACGGTGGAGATCGGCGCGCACTACTTCGCCAACGTGCTCGGCCTGCGCGAGCACCTGGAGCGCGAGCACATCCGCAAGTTCGGCTTCCGCTTCTTCTTCAGCGACGGCCGCCGCGACGTCGACCGCTGCACCGAACTGGGCGTGAGCCGGATCCTGCCGACGCCGTCGTGGCAGATCGACCGCGGCCGCTTCGAGAATTTCCTCGGCGAGGAAGCGCGCCGCCGCGGCGTGCGCTTCGTCGACGGCGCCGTCGTGCGCGGCATCGAGCTGCGCGACGGCGACGCCGCGCACACGATCACCTGGGAACACGACGGCGCGACACATGTCGCCGACGCGCGCTGGGTGGTCGATGCCAGCGGCCGCGCGGGGCTGATCAAGCGCAAGCTCGATCTCGCCGTGCACGAGGTCCACGACGTCAATGCGGTGTGGTGGCGCGTCGACGGTGTCATCGACCCGATGGACTGGTCGGACGATCCGACGTGGCGCGCGCGCTGCACGCCGCCGGACCGCTGGCGCTCGACCAACCATCTGTGCGGCCCGGGCTACTGGTTCTGGATGATCCCGCTGTCGTCAGGCGCGCATTCGCTGGGCATCGTCTGCGATGCGGGCACGCATCCGCTGGAGACGATGAACACCCACGAGAAGGCGATGGCCTGGCTGCGCACGCACCAGCCGCGCGTCGCCGAGGCGCTGGATCGCCCGGAACACAAGTTGCAGGACTTCCTGTTCCTGCGCCATTTCTCCTACGGCTGCAAGCGCGTGTTCAGCGGTGATCGCTGGGCGCTGACCGGCGAAGCCGGCGTGTTCCTCGACCCGTTCTATTCGCCGGGCAGCGACTACATCGGCATCTCCAACACGCTGGTCTGCGACCTGATCCGTCGCGAGCGCGCGGGCGAACCGTTCGCGCCGTATGCCGAGATCTACCAGCAGCTGTACTTCGGGTTCTTCGAGAACACGATGACGCTGTACCGTGGCCAGTACGCACTGTTCGGCGACGCGCAGGTAATGCCGGTCAAGGTGATCTGGGACTACACCTACTACTGGGCGCTGCTGGCGCCGCTGGTGTGCGGCGACAAGCTCACCGAAGTCTCGCTGCTGGGCCGCCTGCGCCCGCAGTTCGAACGCGGCCGCGCGCTCAACCTCGCGGTGCAGGCGCTGCTGCGCGCGTGGGGCGAAGCGAACCTCGCCGCCGGCACGCCGGATGCAGCGACGCTCGACGGCCGCCTGCTCGACCAGTACGACATCGACTGGTTCCACGAAATGAACCGCGCGCTGCACGACACGCTCGACAACGCGGCCTTCCAGCAGCGGATCCGCGACAACGTCGCGCGCATGGACGCGCTGGCGGCGGAACTCCTGCAGCGCGCGCGCGCGGCGCATCCGCGGATCGACGACGGCGGGCTGGCGGCGCTGCTCAATGCCGTGCCCGAGGCGCCGTCGCTGGCGCCGGCGTGGTACGCGGCGGCATGACCCGCATCCCTTCACCGGAGCTTTCGCCATGACCGACGCCATCGATCCACGCGCCATCGCCGCCGGCCTCGCCGAACTGTGGTCGCCGCGCGTGGTCGCCGAAGTCGACGACCACTACGTCAAGGTCGCGAAGGTGCACGGCGTGCTCGACTGGCACCGCCACGCCGACGAGGACGAACTCTTCCTCGTGCTGCAGGGCCGCCTGCGGCTGGACCTCGAAGGCGGCGACGCGGTCGTGCTGGAACCGGGCACCTTCCACGTCGTGCCGAAGGGCGTGCTGCACCAGCCCGTGGCCGAAGACGAATGCCTGCTCATGCTGTTCGAACGCAAGGCCACGCGCCACACCGGCGAGACCGTCACCGCGCACACCCGCTCGATCGAGGACCAGCTGCGTCCGCTCGATTGACCGGCCAGCAACGCGGACCGGACAGGAAAAGGGCCGCGCGATGCGGCCCTTTCCGTCTTCCCGGATCGCGCTGCGTCAGCGCTTCTCCGCATCCTCCGGCGCGTCCTCGTGACCCGGCGCCACCGCCATCGGGCCGCCGACGGGCGTCGCGTAGTTGCTGCGCAGGTACTCGGCGACCATCGCCGAGGTGCGGATCATCATGTGCTTGTCCATCGCGCCGAAGGTGTAGGTGGCGCTGAAGGCATTGGCGTGCTGGTAGAACTGCGGCGTGGCGATCGTCTCGCCCGTGGCGGCATCGGTGAACGTCACTTTGAGCAGCACGCCGGAACCGCCGGCGAACGCGCCGCCGAAGAAGCGCTTGCCGCCGGTGATGAAGCGCACGTAGGCGATCTCGGGCACGATCTTCAACGTCCGCGGCGCGGCGCCCGCTGGCTTCGCGTTCCATTCCGCGACCACCGGGTTCGCGCGCTCGTCGAGGTTCTCCTGCAAGTGCCGCCGGGCTTCCTCGTTGGCCTTCTGTCCGGCCCATGGCGCACCCATCGCGATCGGCGCCAGCTCGAAGCGCTGGTACGTGTTCAGCGCCACCGACGGCGGCGGATTGCGGGCGTCGTCGGCGATGTCCGGAGCCGGGACCTTCTCGCCCGCGAATGCGGCGGACGACATCGCAAGCAAGGACAGCAGCAACGCGAAACGTTTGAACATGATGGACTCCTCCGAAACCACATGGATGTGACGATGACCGCTCAGGTCATCCCGCCGTCGACGCCGATCACCTGGCCGTTGACGTAACTGGCACCGTCGCTGCACAGGAACGCGATCACCGCGGCGACTTCCTCCGGCCGGCCGGCGCGTCCGGCGGGCACCATCTGCTTGATGTGCTCCGGCGAGAACGCTTCATCCGCCATGCGGCCGGCGATCGCGCCGGGCGCGACGACATTCGCGGTGATCCCGCGGCTGCCCATCTCGCGCGCGAGCGATTTCGTCGCGCCGTGCAGTGCAGCCTTCGCGGCGGCGTAGTTGGCCTGGCCGCGGTTGCCGAGCACCGCCGCCACCGACGACACGCTGACGATGCGGCCCCAGCGCTTGCGCGCCATCGGCAGCAGCAGCGGCTGGGTGACGTGGAAGAAGCCGTGCAGCGACACGTCGACGACGCGCTTCCACTGCTCGTCGCGCAGGCCCGCCATCGGACCGTCGTCGTGGATGCCGGCGTTGTTGACGACGATCTGGATCGTGCCCGCTTCGAGCAGCGTCGCCATCACCGCGCGCGTGGCGTCGCCGTCGGCCACGTCGAAGGCAACGGCCTCGGCGCTGCCGCCGTCGGCGACGATCGCGTCGCGCACCGCTTCGGCACGCGCGAGGTTGGCGTTGGCGTGGACGATGACGTGCGCGCCCTGCGCCGCGAGCGCGCGGCAGATCGCGCCACCGAGATCGCCGCTGCCGCCGGTGACGAGGGCGCGTCGGAGCAAGGGATCGGACATGCGGGTGTTCTCCTGATTCGGCATCGTGTGTCAGCGCGTCATTCTGTCATCCCGAGCGCAGCGAGGGATCTGCTTTCGCTCCTGCAAGCCAATGCAAAGCAGGTCCCTCGCTGCGCTAGGTATGACAACGGAAAGGAAGGCGCGGGGCGGAAGTCGCGACCATCTCCGCCGGCAGGAGCGTCGCGCAGTCTCTGGCAAGCAACGCGAGAACGCGGCGGGCTTGGGGTGGAAGATGCGGACGTTGTCCAGGTTCGGCGTCGCGTTGCGATGCGTCATCGCGGATCCGATGACGATCATGGGCATCGGGGCATGCGCGCCGGGTCTCGACGCCGCTCACCAGCGCCAGCCGAATTGGCTGGCCAATCCCCACGCGATCGCGACCAGCACGCCAAGCCCTACGCCGCAAACCACGAAGGCTTCTCCCGCGCCGGAGTCGTCGTACTCGCGGAACCCGACGTGGGGGAATCGACCGAACGTCAGCACGCGCACGATGGGCCAGCCGATGGACCACGCGACCTCCAGGAACAGGAAATCCCACGCCAGCCACAGCAGGAACCGGGCCAGCAGGAACAGCGGTCTCGCCAGGAGTTCAAGGAAGTCCATGTCGGCCTCGCAGCGTCGAGCGTATGTTCAATTCTGCAGCATCACCGCCGCGCGCCCTTCGGCGAGCAGCGTGCCGGCGTGGAAGAGGCGGAAGGCGTACTGCTGGCTCGTCGCGCTGTCGGCGAGCAGTTCGGCCTCGCCTTCGAGGTCGCCGGGCAGGTCGTCGATGCGGGTCACATGCAGGCGCACGTCGCGCAGCGCGACGAGGAAGCCGACCTTCGGCGCACCGCCGGCCGCGGCGCCGCGCAGGCCGCCGTGCACGGCCATCGCCTGCGCGCCGTACTCGCACAAGTGGATCGCGCGCAGGCGGCCGTCGCTGCGCAGCGGATGCGCGGGATCGCGATGGCCGGCGCTGCGCAAGCGGATGCGCGCGTCGTCCCACTCGGTCACCGCATCCCACAGGCACATCGCGCCCTGGTGCGGAATCATCGCGAGGATCGCGTCACGCCCGATCATGCGCATGCCTTTGTAGGAGCGCCGGAAGGCGCGACCGATCGTTGCCGGACATGGATCATGCCGATGCGCTCACGGATTCTGCCGTCGGATGCCGCGCAATCAGCAACGCGAGCAGGAAATTGAAGCCGACACCCAGCGTGACGGTCACGCCGATCGCGCGCAGCACCGGGATGGTCGACAGCGCGAGCAGGAAGAACACGAGGAACGTCATCAGGCTGCACACGATCAGCGCGTGGAAGGTGCGCAGCTGGTCTTCGAGGTCGTCGCCGGCGTGCTCGAAGAACAACGCGTAGTCGAGGCCAAGACCGGCGGCGAGGATCAGCGCGACGAGGTGGAACAGCGTCAGTTCGACGCCGCAGGCGCGCAGCACCGCGAGGATGATCAGCGTGGTCAGCACCATCGGCAGCAGCACGCGGGCGACGCGGCGCGGCGTGCGCAGCGCGGCCCACACCGTCGCGGCGAGCAGCAGCGCGGCGATGCCGAGCGCGAACAGCACGCGCTCGCGGTAGGCGACCACCAGCGATTCGGATGCGGTCTTGAGGTCCAGCAGTTCGACGCCATCGCGTCCGGCGACCGCGGCGGCGACGCGCGCGGGGTCATCGAGGCCGGTCATCGACACCAGCGCCACCGCGCCGTGGCCCTTGTCGATCAGCAGCCCGTCGACGCGCGTGGCCAGCGGCGTGCCGGCGAGGTCGCGCGCGGTCAGCGGCTTTGCGGTGCGCGCGGTGTCGGCATCGCGCAGGAAATCCTCGAACGCATCGCTGCGGAACGGCGTGGCCGCGACCGCTTCGTCGAGCGCGGCGCGCAGCGCGTCGGGCGCAGGCAGTTTCACCTGGCGCGCGCGCTGCGTGGCGGCACTGGGCAGCACCTTCGCGGCGCTGTCGTAGCCGGCGATCGTGCGCTGCGCGACCAGCGCGTCGAGCGTGGCGTGCAGCGCTTCGGTGCGGCGCAGCGCGGTCTCGGCATCGGGCGCACGCACGGCGAGCAGCCAGCGCACGTCGGGCGCACCGAGCGCACTGCGCAGGTGCGCGTCCTGCGCCAGCGCCTCGGGGCGCACGGGCGTGAGCTTCGACAGGTCGTTCTGCCAGAACGGGCCGGGCGCGAACGCGAGCGTGGCGAACCCGACGACCGCGAGCGTCGCCAGCGCCCAGCGCGGCGGCCGCGGCAGGCGTTCGACCGCGGACCACAGCCGGCGCAGGCGCGCGGAATCGGCGAGATCGCGGGGCGCGGGATCGATCAGCGCCGGCAGCAGCAGGCGCGTGGTCGCGGCGGCGACCAGCAGCCCGGCGATGGTGAACACCGCGAGCTGGCGCAGGCCTTCGACGCCGGAGAACAGGAAGGTGACGTAGGCGATGCAGGTGGACGCCACGCCGGTGGCGAGCGTCGGCCAGATCGCGCGCGCGTTGTCCCGTGGCGACACGCCGGCGCGCTGGTGGCTGAAGAGGTGGATCGGATAGTCCTGCACCACGCCGATCAGGGTGAAGCCGAACGCGACGGTGATGCCGTGCACGCCCGGGAACAGCAGCGCGACCGCGCCGAGGCCGGCGAGACCGGCGCTGGCCAGCGGCAGCACGCCGAACAGCGGCGTGCGCCAGCTGCGGTAGGCGAACAGCAGCAGCAGGATCAGCCCGAGCGTGTCGACGCTGCCGATCCAGTTCGCCTCGCGCTGCGTGCGCCCGCCGATCTCCACCGAGAACGCGCCGGGGCCGGTGAGCACGAGCCGCGACGCACTGCCGCCGCGCGCCTGCGCGAACGCGGCCTGCACCGCGTCGACCGCGGCCTGCTGGCCGCTGGGATCGAAGCCCGCGGCGCGCGTCTCCACGGCGAGCAGCGCTTCGCGGCCGGATGCATCGAACCACACGCCGTGCAGCCGCTGCGGCGAGGCCGCGCCCTGCAGCGCCTCGGCGACGTGCAGCGTCTCCAGCGTCGGATCGGACGGCAGCAGCGGTTCGATCAGGCCGGCCGCAGGCGAGCCGAGGTCCTGCACGCGCGCATCGAGTTCGTCGCGCAGGAACGCGGCGTCGAAGCGCTGCGCGTCGAGCGTCGGCGACAGCAGGTAGCGGTACGGCTTCAGGCGATCGGGGATCGCCGCCAGCGGATCGCCGCCGCCGTTGGCGACGAAGGTGAAGCGGTCGTCGGCGGATAGCGTCGCCGCGACCGCCTGCGACTGCGCGGCCAGCGTCTCGGCATCGGC
The DNA here is from genome assembly GCF_056313665.1 of Lysobacter sp. DMC104. Lineage (NCBI taxonomy): Bacteria > Pseudomonadati > Pseudomonadota > Gammaproteobacteria > Lysobacterales > Lysobacteraceae > Lysobacter > Lysobacter sp. DMC104. Next base: position 153,318 of record NZ_JBQUZW010000009.1, read on the forward strand.
GCCCGAGATCGACAGCAGCAGCAGGCGCGAACCGGGGCCTTCGCCGAGTTCGTCGAGCAGCAGCGTCTGCGCCGGCGTTTCGGCCGAAGGCATGAACTTGCGCAGGTCGCCGCTGACGTGCAGCCGCTGCGAGATCGCGTAGCCGACGCCGGCGAGCACCGCCAGCCAGACCAGCGCGAGCACGGTGCGGCGTGTGGCGGTCATGCGGCGATCTCCGTCATCTCTGTCATCCCGAGCCGAAGGTGAGGGACCTGCTTTTCCATGGCCGCGTCGTGAACGCAACAGCAGGTCCCTCGCTGCGCTCGGGATGACAAAGAAAAGCGGGACGACATCGACGAGCGGCAATCAGGCCTCATCGCGCCCCCGTCCGGCACAGCGTCTCCAGCGCCTTCGCGTCGCTGTCGGGTTTCGCGGCCTGCGCGGCGCTGGCGAGCAGCGTGCGCTGGAGGTCGCCCTTCGCAGGGCGGGTCTCGATGCAGCGCAGTTCGGCGCCCTGCCCGTACAGCACGATGTCGCGGACACGGGCGGCCAGCGCCTTGTCCTTCGGCGCCAGCGTCAGCGTCCAGCGTTCGCGGGTGCCGTCGGCGCGCAGGGTGTAGGTGCGCTCGATGCCCGCACGGTCGCCGGCGAGCAGCGCGCCGAAGCTCGACTGCAGGCCGGCCAGTTCCGGCACGCGCGCCAGCGAGAACGTGCGCGGCGGCTTGCCGTCGCGGGCGATGGTGGCTTCGCCGGCGCGCAGCGTGGTGGTCTCGCGGTACGGGCTGCGCACCTCGCGCACCAGCGTGTCGGCGTCGGGCCGGCGGTATTCGCCGCTCAGGCGCAGCGGCGCCTTCAGCAGCGGCGAACCACGCAGTTCCACGAACGCGGTGTGCACCGGTGCCGGACGCGCCAGCGCGGCGAGGATCCAGCCGCTGTCGATGCCCTGCGCGGCGGCGACGGGACCGGCGATGCCGGTGACGCAAACCAGCAGGGCGCTAACGAGGCGCGATCGGGCGGCAGGCATCAGTCGCGGCTCCAGAAGTCGTAGAAATTGAACCAGTTGTACGGGGCGCTGCGGGCGACAGCTTCCAGCCGCGCGGCGTAGCGCCGGATCAGCTGCGCCAGCGCTTCCGCACGTTGCGGCCGCGGGATGTCGACCGCGTCGCTGAAGTTCTCGAACAGCAGCTCGTAGCGGTTGCCGCCGCGGTACAGGCCGAAGGCGAGCGTCACCGGCGCCTTCAGCGCGGCCGCGATCAGCCACGGTGCCACCGGGAAGCGTGCGTCCTCGCCGAAGAACGGCGCCGCCACGGTCTGGCCGCCGGGATGCGCGCGGTCGATCAGCAGCGCCACCAGCGCACCGTCCTGCACCGCCTGCTGGATCGACAGCATCAGCGCGGGGCCGTCCTGCGCGGCGTCGATGATCGTCGCCGCCATGCCCGGGTTGAGGTTGTCGAGCAGCTGCGTGAGCGCCGGGTTGTGGCCTTTGTCGAGCACCACGCGGATGGTGTATTCGGGGCGCCGCTGCGACAGCACGCGCAGCACCTCGAAGCTGCCCAGGTGCGAGCCGAACAGCAGCATGCCGCGACCGAGGTCGAGATGCGCGTGAAGCTCGTCGAGGCCGCGCACGGTGACGTCGAAGCGGCGATCGAGGCAGGCGGCGCCGTCGCCGAGCAGGAACACGCGGTCGAGGATGGTCGCGGCGAAGGTGTGGATGTGGCGGCCCACCTGCCACAGCGACGCCGGCCGGCCCTGCACGCGGGTCAGCCAGGCGCGCGAGGCGAGGCGTTCGGGCGCACGCCGCAGCACGAAGTACAGGGTGATCGGATACAGCAGCAGGCGGGCGACGGCGCGGCCGCCGTAACGGCCGATGCTGCGGATCAGCCACAGCGCGAAACGGCCGCCGCCCTCGGGGCGGGCCTTCCAGTCGGTGCTCACGCCTGCACCTCGCCGGTGGCGACCGGCGCGTCGCCGCACAGCACGCGGAAGCGCCAGCGCGGCGCGCCGTCGGCGGCCGGCGCCAGCGCGTCCAGTTCGATCCGCGCGGTCTCGCCCGGCAGCAGCGGCCGCACGAACTTCACCTGCGGCAGGCGCAGCGGGCCGAGCTCGGTGCCTCGCGTGCGCTCGATCGCCGCCAGCACGTGGTCGAGCACGACCACGCCCGGCACGACCGGGCGGCCGGGGAAGTGCCCGGGCAGCGCGGGATGATCGGCCGGCACCGTGAAGATCACGACGTCTGCCCGTGCAGGGCGATGACGGCGTCGCGGGCCTCGCGCGCCAGCGACGCGCGGTCGCGGCCGGCGGCGGGCAGCGGCGTACCGAAGCGCACCGCGATCCGGCCCGGGCGCACCCGGAACAGGCCCCGCGCCGGCAGCACGTCGCCGGCCCCGACGATCGCCACCGGCAGCACGTCCACGCCGGCCTCGATCGCGGTCTGGAACGCGCCGCCCTTGAACGCCGCGATACGGCCGTCGCGGCTGCGGGTGCCTTCGGGAAAGACGCACAGCGTGGCGCCCCGGCGCAGCAGCGTCGCCCCGCCGTCGACCAGGTGCGCGCCGGCATCGCGGCCGCGGCGATCGACGAACAGCATGCCCATGGCGCGGGCGTAGCGGCCGAGGAACGGCACCCGCGCCATCTCCGCCTTCAGCACGAAGCGCAGCGGCACCGGTACCGCGCGGAACAGCGCGCAGACGTCGATCACCGACGCGTGGTTGGCGACGAGGACGTACGGCTTCGACCAGTCGATCGCGTCCTCACCCTCCACCGACAGCCGCGCGCCGGCGCCGCCGAGCAGGCCCGGCGCCCAGATCCGCGCCGCCATCCGCAGCGGCAGGCGCGGGCCGCCGGACACCACGCGCACGACCAGCGCGATCGCGATCCAGAACGCGGTGTGCACCAGCGTGAACCCCAGTTGCAGTCCGTTGCAGATCGCCCACGGCACGGCCGTCAGCACCGAGGTGGCGCGGCGTTCGCGGAAGTCGTAGCGGGCGTCGACCGTGGACATGCGGGCGGGTTCTCCGGGGAATGCAGGGGGCGATGACGGGATCGGGCGGCGTCAGCGCACCGCCCCGACGTCGTCGGAACGGAAGAAGTCGCGCCAGAAGGCCGGCCCCAGCGCCGCCAGCCGGCGCACGAACTCGCCGAACGTCTTGTACGGCCGCACCGGGAACCGGCGCCGGCGGATCTGGTATTCGACCAGCGCGAACCCGCCGAGCAGGCCGTAGTTGGCGACGTTGGCGATGAACGACCACTGGCCCTCGGTCACCGTGAACGGCGCGGCGATGCCGGCGTGCGCGAGCAGGCCGTCGGGCACCGCCACCAGCGCCAGCACCAGGTTGATCGCGGCCAGCAGCCACAGCATCAGCCCCCAGCCGAGGGTGACGCGGCGGGTGTAGCGCAGGTACTCCGGCGCCAGCGCGTCCGGCGTGGTGGCGTAGATCGCGGCCACCACCTTGCGGATCAGCGGCACGCGCCCGGGGCGCAGGCTGCGCAGGAACCACGTGCCGATCAGCGCGGTGAAGGCCGGCGGCACCAGCAGCAGCGCGGTCAGCGCGAAGTCGCCGCGGGCCAGCCCCGCCAGCGCCAGCGCCGTGCCCGCCGCGGCCAGCCACGCGCCCGCACGCCGGGCGACCAGGCCTTCGATGAGCACCAGCAGCGCGAGGTCGACCAGCGCGACCAGCGCGAGCGTCGTCGATTCCCGCGCCCCGGCCAGGTGCGCCAGCACGACGTAGGCCGGCAGCAACAGCAGCCTGAGGGCGGCGGTCACACGGTCCTGTGCTGTTCGACGTGGGCCGACAGCGCGCGCAGCGAGCCGAAGATCCGGCGGTTGTCGTCGTTGTCCGAACGCAGCTGGAAGCCGTACTTCTTGCTGATCGCCAGCGACAGTTCGAGCGCGTCGATCGAATCCAGGCCCAGCCCGGCGCCGAACAGCGGCGCCTCGGGGTCGATGCCGGCGGCTTCGACGCCGTCCAGGTTCAGGCTCTCGACCAGCAGGTCCGCCAGTTCACGTTCGGCGGCAGTCAGTTCAGACATGGGCAACACATCCACAATTCGCGGCACGGGGAGACTGCGACGCGCGGGCCCGCGCGAGGCGATTCGGTGCACTCGCTCCGGAGTGCGGACGGCTTCCGTGGGGGGCGGCGCGCCGGAGCCTGTGCGCCGCCCGGGTCCGGACGGCAGCGGCGTGCCAAGCGTTATCATGCCAGCCTCGGACCCCAACCAGAAGAACATGACCGTCCCATCCGGAAAGGTCGCCGACAGTATGGCGGCCTCCGCTCCGCCATCGGTGTCCCTGGCCTGCGACGTCCTGATCATCGGTGGCGGCCCTGCCGGAAGCACTGCGGCGATCACCCTGGCCCGGGCCGGCCGACGGGTGCTGATGCTGGAGAAGGACCGTCATCCGCGGTTCCACATCGGCGAATCGCTGCTGCCGATGAACCTGCCGATCCTCGACCGCCTCGGCGTGCTCGACCGGGTGGCCGCCATCGGCGTGCGCAAGGTCGGCGCGGACTTCCCGCTGCCCTCGGACCGCGCGGGCGACACCCACGTGTTCCGCTTCGACCACTCGCTGACCCCCGGCTGCACCCACGCCTTCCAGGTGCGCCGCGACCAGTTCGACACCGTGCTGTTCGAGGCCGCCCGCGAGGCCGGCGCCGACGCCCGCGACGGCGTGGCGGTGACCGCGGTCGACTTCGATCCCGACGGCCGCCCGCGCCGGGCCTGCGCCCGCGCCGCCGACGGCACCGAGTTCGCGATCACGATGGACTACCTGATCGACGCCAGCGGCCGCGACACGTTCCTGGGCAACCGGCTGAAGACCAAGCGGCGCAATCCCAGGCACCAGTCGGCGGCGCTGTTCAGCCATTTCCGCGGCGTCGCGCGGCGCGACGGCGAACACGCCGGCAACATCACCATCGAACGCTTCGCGCACGGCTGGGTGTGGCTGATCCCGCTGCCCGACGACGTGATGAGCATCGGCGCGGTGTGTTCCCCCGACTACCTCAAACAGCGCCGCGGCGACGGCGCGGCGTTCCTGGTCGACACCCTGCGCGGCATGCCGACGGTGTGGGCGCGCATGGCCGGCGCCGAGCGCGTGGCGCCGGTCCACGCCACCGGCAACTATTCGTACGTCTCCACCCGCATGTGCGGCCCCGGCTGGACCAAGGTGGGCGACGCCTACGCCTTCATCGACCCGATCTTTTCCTCCGGCGTGTATCTGGCGATGCACAGCGCCGAGCGCGCCGCCACCATGGTCGACGCCGCGCTGCGCACGCCCACGCGCGAAGCCGCGCTGCAGAAGGCGATGGCCCGCGGCTTCGATCGCGGCCTGAAGGAATTCTCCTGGTTCATCTACCGCTTCACCACACCGGTGATGCGCCACCTGTTCGCCAACCCGCGCAACGTCTGGCAGATCGAACAGGCGGTGATCTCGATGCTGGCCGGCGACGTGTTCGACAACCCCGCCGTCGTGCGCCGGCTGCGCGCGTTCCGGCTGATCTACCTGATCACCGCCGCCGGCATGGCGCCGACGACCCTGCGCGCCTGGTGGCAGCGCCGGCGCCAGCGCCGTGCGGGCTTCAGCGGCGAAACGCTGCAGCACGACCCCGGCCTTGCCATGACGGCGGCCGACGCTCCTTCCCCGACGACGGCCGCCGGGACGGCGCCGTTGCCGGACCGTGCCCGGACCCCTGCATGAGCCGTCCCCTGCAACACCCGCCCGTCGCGCTGTCGGTGGACTACCTGCAGGCGGCGTCGCCCGCGGCGTTGCTGGGCGCGGACACGCTGGCCGTGTTCGGCTTTGGCGACCATGCGCCCGACTGCGACGACCCGCGCTACCTGCGGGTGCCGCTCCAACCGTGGGGCGTGGCGCCGTTCGAGCACTGGCGCAGCGCCGGCCCGGTCGACTGCGGCCGCGACGGCGACCCCGAACGCGGCATCGTGCGCTGGGCCAGCGACGGCCACCTGACCTTCGGCGCGATCGAGATCGACGAAGCGCCGGGCGACCACCCGGACCACAGCGACATCAGCGACGCCGCCGAGCGCGCCTACCGGCGGATGGTCGAGTTCGTCGACGGCAGCCGCACCCCGCACCTGCTGCGGATGTGGAACTACCTCGACGCCATCACCCTCGGCGACGGCGACGCCGAGCGCTACCGCCGCTTCTGCGTCGGCCGCGCCCGCGGGCTGGGCACGTTCGACACCACCGAACTGCCGGCCGCGACCGCGATCGGCCGCTGCGACGGCAAGCGCACGCTGCAGGTCTACTGGCTGTCGGCCGACCGCCGCGGCACGCCGGTGGAGAACCCACGCCAGGTCAGCGCCTACAAGTACCCGCGCCAGTACGGTCCGCAGTCGCCCAGCTTCGCCCGCGCCATGCTGCCGCCGCCGGGCAGCGCCATGCCGCTGCTGCTGTCGGGCACCGCCAGCGTGGTCGGCCACGCCTCGCAGCACACCGGCGAACTGCTGAAGCAGATCAGCGAGACCTTCGCCAACTTCGACGCCCTGCTCGGCGAAGCCCGCCGCCACCAGCCGTCGCTGCCGGCCGGCTTCGGCAGCGGCACCCGGCTGAAGGTCTACGTGCGCGACGCCGCCGACCTGCCCACCGTCGCGCAGGCGCTGGACGACCGCTTCGGCACCAGCGTCCCGCGCGTGCTGCTGCACGCCGCCATCTGCCGTCGCGAGCTGGCGGTGGAGATCGACGGCGTGCATGCGTAGGGCGGGCTTCAGCCCGCCATCGCAACCTCACTGATCAAGGTCGCAATGATCGAAGCCACCAGATTGACGGACGGTGCAATCGGACATATCGCAATGGCGGGCCAGGGCCCGCCCTACGACACTTGAATCCTGAGCATTGCGCAGTCATCTTCCGGTCGCCGGCCGCGCGTCCGCGGCCTTTCCCGAGGGGAACCGCGCCATGGGTCTGATCAGCCTGCTCTGGGGCATCGTCGCGATGCTGCTGATGTTCATCGGCCTGATCCCGCTGCTGGGCTGGCTCAACTGGTTCTGGATCCCCTTCGCCGGCATCGGCGCCATCATCGCCGCGCTCGGCGTGCTGTTCGGCAAGAGCGGCAAGAACGGCCGCGCCAAGGCCGGCCTGATCCTCAACGGCATCGTCATCGCCGTCGCGCTGGTGCGACTGAGCTTGGGTGGCGGGATCATCTGATCCTGCGGCACGTTGGTCGTTCACGCGCTGCCGAGGCCCCCCCGATGACGATTCAATACCGCCCGGAACGCGACATCACGCCCGCGTTCCTTCGGCGCGTCCATGGCTGGATTCGGGAAAACCGCGAAGTGCTGGTCGTGCTGCGCTACCTCTGCGGAGCCGGCAGCCGGGATTTCGCGCTGATCGATTCGGCCGAAGCATTCGATCAACTGGTGCGGATCTGCGCGATCGGCACGGACATCATCGTTTTCAGGGACCCCCAACTACCGCTCCGCGGCGTGGTCGATGATGCTTTCATGGCTGCAGCACAAGGCGTCATGGAAAACGTGGACGAATACATGCTCGTGGTGTTGGATTCGCAGCGGCCGGGAGACCTGCGACTGCGCGGAACATCGGACAGCGCCAATCACCTGATGGAAGATCTCCTGGACCTGCGCGGCGAATCCGTCGCCTTTGGACCTTGCCCGGCCTATTGGGAGGCGGACAACAGCGCGATGATCTCGGCATCGAAGGGCGGCATCGACGGCCCCCGGTAGCTGCACGGCGCCAAGTTCCACCGTTCTTGCCTTTCCATCTCTTTGTAGGAGCGACGTGAGTCGCGACCGGAAAGCTTCCCCGCAGGTCATGTCGCTGTCCCTGAAACCGCGCGCGGTCGCGACTCACGTCGCTCCTACAAAGCGCCTTCGCGCGGCATCTGCCGCGCCGCCACCAGCGCCTGCGTATGCGCATGCTTCGGCTGCGCCAGCACCTGCGCGGCATCGCCGAGTTCGACGATCTTCCCCGCTTCCAGCACCGCGATGCGTTCGGCCACCGCGGCCGCGGCGGCAAGATCGTGGGTGACGAACAGCAGCGCGAGGCCGCGTTCGCGCTTGAGCCGCGCCAGCAGGTCGAGCACGCCGCGGCGGTGGTGCGCGTCGAGCGCCGACACCGCTTCGTCGCAGACCAGCAGGTCGGGATCGCAGGCCAGCGCGCGGGCGATCGCGACGCGCTGGCGCTGGCCGCCGGAGAGCTGGTGCGGCCAGCGCGTCGCCAGCGCCGGGTCGAGTCCGACCGCGACGAGCAGTTCGCGCGCCTTCGCCGCGCGCGACGCAGCATCGCCGATCGCGTGGATGCGCAGCGGCTCGGCGACGAGGTCGGCGACGCGCATGCGCGGATCGAGCGAGGCATAAGGGTCCTGGAACACCACGCCGATGCGCCGGCGGCGATCGCGCAGCGCGCGACCGGTCAGCGCGGTGAAGTCCTCGCCATCCAGCCACACGCGGCCCTGCGCGCCGCGCAGCAGGCGCAGCAGCGCACGGCCGAGCGTGCTCTTGCCGCTGCCGCTCTCGCCCAGCAGCGCCAGGCCTTCGCCGCGATGCAGCACGAGCGCGACATCGTCCAGCGCCGGCCGCGGCGCGCGCGGGTAGTGCATGGTCATGCCTTCGGCGCGGAGCAGCGGCGGCGGATCGCTTTCCGTCGTCATCCCGAGCCGCAGGCGAGGGACCTGCTGTTGCGATCCGGACCCATCAAGAAAAGCAGGTCCCTCGCCTGCGGCTCGGGATGACAAGGGGTTGTCGGTGCGCGTCGGCAGCCGATCCGCTTCCAGCAGCTCGCGCGTGTACGCCTGCGCCGGCGCATCGAACACGCTGCGCGTCGGGCCGCGTTCGACCACCGCACCGCGACGCAGCACCAGCACCGCGTCGGCGTAGGCGCCGACCAGTGGCAGGTCGTGGCTGATCAGCATCAGGCCGAGGCCGTCCTCGCGACGCAGCGCATCGAGCAGGTCGAGCACCTCGCGGGCGATGCGCGCATCGAGCGCGGACGTCGGTTCGTCGGCGATCAGCAGCTTCGGCGCGCTGCACAGCGCCAGCGCGATCGCGATGCGCTGGCGCTGGCCGCCGGAGAACTGGTGCGGGAAGCGCGTCAGCGCGGCGTCGGGATCGGGCAGCTGCACGCGGGCGAGCAGCGCGCGCGCCTCCGCATCCGGGCGCCCGTGCGCGCGCAGGGTCTCGCGCAGCTGCGCGCCGACGCTGCGCAGCGGATGCAGCGACGCCAGCGGGTCCTGCGGCACCCAGCCCAGCACGCGGCCGCGCAGCGCGGCGTGCGCGCGGCTGCCGAGCGCGAACGTCGCGCCGTCGTGCACCTGCGTGCCGGTCGCGCGCAGGCTCGCGGGCAACAGGCCGAGCAGCGACAGCGCGGTGAGGCTCTTGCCGCTGCCGCTCTCGCCGACCACGCCGAGGCAACGGCCCGGCGCGAGATCGAGATCGAGCGGACCGAGCAGGCGACGCTCGCCGGCGAAGACCTCGAGGCCACGGAGCTGCAGCGTCGTCATCCGACCCCTCCCCAACCCTCCCCTTCGCTTCGCGAAAGGGAGGGGGCAAAGGCGTCGTGCACCGTCCGCCAGGCGCGCTGTACCCCTCCCCTTGCGCGCAGCGCAGGGGGAGGTCGGGAGGGGGTCGGACGGGGCATTGACGGCGAACGCTGGCCGCAGGCACGCGTCGTCGTGTCCTGGCGGCACAGCGCCTGCCCGATCGTGCCGCTCATGCCGCCGCCGATTCGGGTTCGGCCTCGGTGCGCGCATCACCGCGCACGTCGAGCCAGTCGCGCAGCGCATCGCCGAGGAACTGGAACGCGGCCAGCGTCGCGACCAGGAAGCCGGCCGGGAACAGCAGCGTCCACGGCGCGCTGTCGAGTTCCTGCACGCCTTCGGACAGCAGCGTGCCCCAGCTGGCGGACGGCTCGTCCACGCTCAGGCCGAGAAAGCCGAGAAAGCTCTCGACGAGGATCGCCTGCGGCAGGATCAGCCCCAGCGACACGAACGCCAGCGGCAGCAGGTTGGGCAGCGCATGCCAGCGCAGGCGCTGGCCGAAGCTGGCGCCCATCGCGGTCGCGGCCAGCAGGAACGGCTGCTCGCGCAGGCGCGCGGCCTCGGCGCGCATGATCCGCGCGAGGTCGATCCACACGTAGCCGCCGATCGCCGCCAGCAGCAGCGGCAGCGAGCGGTCGAACAGCGTGAGCAGCAGGATCACGATCAGCAGGAAGGGCAGCGCGCTGAACACGTCGAGCACGCGCAGCATGGCGCGCTCCACCGCGCCGCCGGCGAGGCCCGCGCTGGCGCCGAAACCCAGCCCCAGCGCCAGCGCGACCAGGCTGGACAGCAGCCCGACCGTGAGCGACAGCCGCCCGCCGGCCAGCGTGCGTGCGAGCACGTCGCGGCCGATGGCGTCGGTGCCGAACCAGTGCCCGGCCACGCCCGGCGCCACCGACAGCGCGTCCCAGTCGGGGCGGTGCGGATCGAACGCCAGCGCCAGCGGCCCCAGCCAGCACAGCAGCGCCAGCGCGGCGAGGAAGCCGAGGCAGGCACGGGCGAGCGGCGGCAGCGGGCGCGAAGGTCGCATCGGGGCATTGTAGGGATTCGCTCCCGGGCGGGTTCAGACAGGCCGCCCTGCCCCCCTTTCAAGAGGGCCCGGGCGGGAATGGGGCGAACGCCATGCACGGATCGTGGCTGCACGCGTCTCCCCGGGAACCCATCCCCACCCAAACCCTCCCCTTGAAGGGGAGGGCTTCCACCGTTGCATCACGCGCGAAGCGTCCATCGAGACCACACAGGGATTCACTCACACGCAGGTTCAGGCAGGCCGCTCTGCTCCCTCCCCTTCAAGGGGAGGGCCGGGGTGGGGATGGGGTCGACACCATGCACGAACCCTCGCTGCGCTCCCGCCGGGAACCCATCCCCACGCAAACCCTCCCCTTGAAGTCGAGGGCTTCCACTGCTGCATCACGCGCGAAGCGTCCATCGAGACAACACAGGGATTCGCTCCCAAGCAGGTTCAGGCAGGCCGCTCTGCTCCCTCCCCTTCAAGGGGAGGGATGGGGTGGGGATGGGGTGAACGCCATGCGCGACTCCTGCTGCACGTTTCCGCCGGGACCCCATCCCCGCCCGGACACTCCCCTTGACGTCGAGGGCTTTTCCTTCGGCAGCACGTGCGACGCAGCGTCGCGCCGGTGCATTGCGCGGGGTCAAACCCGGCCCGCAGGCCGGGCGTATCATGCGCGCCATGACCTATCCGATCACCCGCCTCCGCCGCATGCGCCGCAGCGAGTTCTCGCGCCGGCTCATGCGCGAACACGTGCTGACCGCGAACGATCTCATCTACCCGGTCTTCGTCCATGAACTGCCCGGCCGCGCGCCGGTGGGCTCGATGCCCGGCATCGAGCGCCTGTCGATCGACGAACTGCTGAAGGTCGGCGAACAGGCGTCCGAACTGCGCGTCCCCGCGCTGGCGCTGTTCGCGGTGACCGCGCCGGAGGCCAAGTCGCTCGACGGCGTCGCCGCGTGGGACGACGAGGGCCTGATGCAGCGCGCGGTGCGTGCGCTGAAGGCACGCTTCCCGGAGCTGGGCGTGATCACCGACGTCGCGCTGGACCCGTACACCAGCCACGGCCAGGACGGGCTGCTCGACGACACCGGCTACGTGGTCAACGACGAGACCGTCGAAGCGCTGGTGCAGCAGGCGCTGTCGCACGCCCGCGCCGGCGCCGACGTGGTCGCCCCCAGCGACATGATGGACGGCCGCATCGGCGCGATCCGCGAGGCACTGGAAGCCGCCGGCCACATCCACACCCGCATCCTCAGCTACGCCGCGAAGTACGCGAGCAGCTACTACGGCCCGTTCCGCGACGCGGTGGGTTCGGCCGGCGCGCTGGGCAAGGGCAACAAGTATTCGTACCAGATGGACCCGGCCAATTCCGACGAAGCCCTGCGCGAGGTCGCGCTGGACCTCGACGAGGGCGCGGACATGATCATGGTGAAGCCGGGCCTGCCGTACCTGGACATCGTGCGCCGGGTGAAGGACCGCTTCGGCGTGCCGACCTTCGCCTACCAGGTCAGCGGCGAGTACGCGATGCTCAAGGCCGCGGCGCAGAACGGCTGGCTCGACGAGCGCGCGTGCGCGCTGGAAGCGCTGGTCGCGTTCAAGCGCGCCGGCTGCGACGGCATCCTCACCTACTTCGCGCTCGACGCCGCGCGCTGGCTGCGCGAGGCGCATTGAGCGCAGCCGCGCCCGGCATCGATCCGCGGCCCGGCGACGCCGGGCGTGGATCGCGCACGGCGCCCGTGCATTCCGACACGGCGCCCGCCGTGTTCCGACGCGCTTCCCGCATGCTCGGCTACAGTCGGGCCTTCTCCCCGCTCGCTTCCACACGGACGCCGCTGCCATGACCAAACGCTACGCCGTCTTCGGACAACCCGTCCTCCATTCGCTCTCGCCGAAGATCCACCAGGCGTTCGCGAAACAGGCCGGCATCGAACTCGAATACACCGCGATCGAGATCGCGCCCGGCGATTTCGCGGCGGCGCTGTCGTCGTTCGCGAAGAGCGGCGGCCAGGGCGCCAACGTCACCCTGCCGCACAAGCAGCGCGCGGCCGAGCTGTGCAACCTGCTGAGCAAACGCGCGCAGCGCGCGGGCGCGGTGAACACCCTGATCCGCCACGACACCGGCTGGCTGGGCGACAACACCGACGGCGCCGGCCTGGTGCGCGATCTCACCGAGCGCCACGGTCTGGACCTGCGCGGCCGGCGCACGCTGCTGCTGGGCGCCGGCGGCGCCGCGCGCGGCGTCGCGCCGTCGCTGATGGACGCCGGCATCGGCGAGCTGTACGTCGTCAACCGCGACAGCGCCAAGGCCGACGCGCTGGTCGACCAGATCGGCGAACCGGCGCGCGTGCATTCGCGCTACCTCGACGACCTCGGCACGCTGGGCGAGTTCGACCTGATCCTCAACGCCACCTCCGCCACGCGCCACGGCGCGCTGCCGTCGCTGCCGATGTCGCTGGCGGCCTCGCGCACCGCCGCGGTCGACCTCAGCTACGGCGAGGCGGCGATTCCCTTCCTCGCATGGGCCCGCGCTGCCGGTGCGCGCGACGCCGTGGACGGCCTCGGCATGCTGGTCGAGCAGGCCGCGGAGAGCTTCTTCCTGTGGCATGGCGTGCGCCCGGACACTGCGCCGGTGTACGCCGAACTCGCCGCGCACCACGCCGCGCTGGTCACCGCGGACTGACGCCATGGGCAACGCCGGCGTCTGGCTCAACCTCCTCGGCTACGCCCTGCCCGGGCTGATCGGGCTGGGCATCGCGCTCGCGCTGCTGCTGGGCAGCGCCCGCCCCGGCCCCGGCCGGCGCATTGGACTGATCGGCGTCGGTCTGATGCTGGTCGCGTCCGTGCTGTCGATGGGCCTGGCGATCGCGCAGAACCTCATCGTGCTGGGCAACACGGACGGCGCGATGGCGATGTCGCGCAGCTTCGCCCTGATCGGCGTCGCCCACGTGCTGCTCAACGTGCTGTCGATGGCCGGCGTGGTCACGCTGGTGTGGGGCCTGTGCCGGCAGAGCCACGCCACGCCGCAGGCACGCTGAGGCGGCGATGGCGCGCAATCTCCATGCCATCGCCGATCGCGTCGAACGCGAAGCGCGTGCCCGGGCCGTGCTGACGGAAGGCTGGCCGTTCGCGACGGCAGCACTGACGTCCGCGGCGTGGTTCGTACTGACCGTCGTCGCCGTCAACGCGACGACGCTGCCGACGGTGACGCAGGTCTGGCTGCTGCTCGGGCTCTCGCCCATCCCCGCCACGCTGATCGAACTGCGCCACGTCCGCCGCCGACTGGAAGCCGCGCTGGTGCTGCTGGATCTCGCGCAGGGCGAGCGCTGACCCCTTTTCTTCATTGCCGGGAACCGACGATGCGTCTTGCTGCTGCCTGTCTGCTTTTCCTGCTGCCCACGTTCGCGCAGGCCGCCGCGCCCGTGTCGTTGCAGAACGGCATGAACCGCATCGACTTCACCGGCGACGGTCGCGCCGACCTCGTCGTGGTCGCGCATCGCGAGAACTTCAACGCCCACGGCTTCGAGGTGGTGACCTTCCACGTCGAGGACGGCGACACGCTGCTGCAGGTGCCGCTGTTCGACGGCGACGACGAACGCCAGTTCGCGACGATCAGCGGCGGCGCGGACTGCACGCTGCACGACCTGCGCCTGCTGCCCGGCAAGGCGGACGAGCCGATGACGCTGATCGTCGCCGACCGCGCGCTGGGCGACAGCTACGCCGACCCGAACACCGTCACCTTCACCTGGTACGCGCTGCGCACGAATGGCGATGTCGGCTATCCGCAGTTCCGCTTCGCGCGGACGCGCACCACGCAGGCAAAGACGCCGTTCTGCGATGTCGGCGACGCCTTCGACGCAACGTTCGGCAAGCGCTGAGCGGTCCCGAAGCGACAGCTTCCGGCGTCAACCGTCCTCCAGGATCACCTCGCCCTTCACCAGCCACGAAGCGCCGAACGCGAGGACCGCGGTCGATTCCAGCCAGAACACCGGGTCGAGACGGATCAGCGCGGGCACCGGACCGGCGAGCTTCACCGCGGCGATCCCGCCGATGCACGCGAGAATCACCACGCCGCAGACGGCATAGATGCGGTTGCGGGCGCGCTTTTCCGGCGTCATCGGCCTGGCCGGATCGGTGCTGCGGAACAGCACGAGGCAGAAGTAGGCGAGGATGAGGAACATCAGCGCCGCACTGACGTAGTGCGCGGTGCCGATCAGGCGCTCCGTGCCGATGGCGCCATCGCGGGCGGTGGGGAACAGCGCGACACCCAGTGCGAACACGCAGGCGAAGCTGCCGGCGAGGTCGTCGCGGCGGTCGTAGCCGCGATAGGTCATCAGGAACACCCCGATCGCGCACAGGCAGCCGACGAACACATCGCCCATCCGCGTGTAGTAGTAGTCGCTGATCGACGGCTCGATGCCGGCACCCTGCAGCCACCACTTCCCGATGAGCAACACGAAGGGCATGGCGAAGCCGATCGTGCCGATCGCCCGGCGCAGGCCGAGGTAGGACCAGACCAGTGCATCGCCGGAAACGGACGGTGTCGATGTCATGAGCGCGCTCCTTGCCGCGCCCCATGGCGCGTCTGTCCATGAAACGCGAATCCGGGCGACGTGCGGGCACCGCGGACCGCCGCGATGCCGATGCGATCCCGCGCTGTCGCTCAATGCCGCAGCAGCGCCGCCACCGTCGGGTCCAGCCGCGCAAGGAACGCCTCGACGCTGTCGGTGTAGTCGCCCGGCTCGCCCAGTTCCTTGTTGATCGCGCCGTGGTTCTTCGGCTGCGGCAGCATGTCCGCCATCACGCCCAGGCCACGGCTCTTCTCGACGTAGGCGCGGGCCTGGCCGCAGGGATCGTCCTTGCGCGTGGTCGAACACACGCCCAGCCACGGTCCCGCGCTGCGGTCGAGGCGGTGGTACGGCGAGGCGACGACCCACTGCGCCTCGGTCTCGCCGAACGCCTCGCGGTAGCGCGTCTTCAGGAACGGATAGACGTTCGGCATCTGCTTCACCACGTCGACCGCACCGGCATCCAGCGACACCGTGCCCAGCACCGGCTTCACGCCGTAGGTGCGGCGCAACGACGCGTCGGCGTTCACCAGCGACACCAGGTGCGCGCCGGCGGAATGTCCCATCAGGATGACCTTGGCCGGATCGGCGCCCCACTCGGCCGCGTGCGCCTGCACGAACGCGGTGGCGCGCGCGATCTCGCCGCCCTGCGCGTACGCGTCGGCGCCGTCGTCGACCATCGGATAGTTCACCGACACGAACACGAACCCCTTCGGCACCCAGCGCGCGATCTTGTTCGCGGTGACGCCGGACATCGCCTTGTCGCCGACGCACCAGCCGCCGCCATGGACCATCACGATCACCGGCGCGCCGCCGCGGACGGCCGTCTTCGGCAGGAAGACGTCGAGTTTCTCGCGCGCGGCCGGACCGTAGGCGACGTCGGCGCGATCGGGCGTGGGCCCCTGCGTGCGCCCCTGCGAACGCTCGCCGAGGCGGTTCACCCGCTTCGACCAGTCGGCGCAGCTCATCGCGCCGCCGAATTCGCCGGCGACGCCGTCGCCGCCCCCGCCCGCCTGCATCCGCGCACGCATGCGCTCGCGCAGCGGGCCCGCGCGCAAGTCGGACGCCGCTCCGGCGGCGAGCGCCGCGAGCAGGCAGGCGGACACGAAGACGGTCGTGGATTTCATGGCGGGCACTCCCCGGGTGCGGTTCGACGATGGCGGAAGCCTAGCCGGGCCGCGCGGGGAAAGGATGTCCAAATGTGTCCAGGCGGCGCGGGAGCGTCAGAATGAAGACCCGACGCCACGAGGTTTCCCGCATGCGCATCGCGCTGTCCCTTTCGCTCCTGATGCTCGCCCTCGCCGTCGGCTGCTCGGGCCCGACCGCGGACCTGTCGGCGCTGGGCGATCCCGCGCCGAAGCTGGTCGGCCACTGGGCCACCGACGCCGGCGACCAGCTGTACTACGGCCCGATCGATGCTACGTCCGGCAAGGGGCCGTACACGCTGGTCCATCCCGACGGCAAACGCTTCGACCACGCCTACCGCCTCCGCGGCAGCGTGCCCGCACGACAGGCGATCGAGGCCACCTACCTCTTCGCCGACGGCGACCAGGCGCAGGTCGGCTTCGTGCTCTCCGCGGACGGCAAGACGCTGACCTCGACGCAGGACATCACCGGCATGCAGATCACCTCCGACGCGAAGCGCGTGGACGACCGCACCGCGCCCTGAGCGCATGCCGCGGCGCGCTCACTTCGCGCGCTTCGGCTTCGCTTTCGCCTTCGCGGTCGCCGCGTTGTGTTCCGCCGCCGCGCGGACCAAGGCACGGAACGCCGCCTCGTCCAGCGCGCTGTCGACGAACAGATCGATCGCCCGCCGCACATTGCCGTCGAGGCCGGCATTGAACAGCCCGGCCGGATCCGGCAGCGCCGCACCCCTCGCGAACGTCAGCTTCACCTTGTCCCGGTAGTGCTCGCCGGTGCAGAGGATGCCGCTGTGCGACCACACCGGCGTGCCCATCCACTTCCATTCTTCGACCACGTCGGGCAGGGCCTCGTGGATCAGCGCCCGCACCCGCGCCAGCGTCTCCCCGCGCCAGTCGCCGAGCTCGGCGATGCGGGCGGTGATGAGGGTGGATGGGGAAAGATCACCGCAAGACATATGCCCCATCAAAAACTATTTTGTTTCGCATTGATTGCTCATCAGACTACGAGAACCTCGAGTCCCGCAACCCCATAAACATCAAATATTTATCATTGAATTCCTTAATTTTAATATCAATTTCTCCAATAGGTAAAACTAGCGAAGGCGATTTGATCGTGCGATCAACAGCATCTGCAAGCATGGTCAAAATTATTCCTCGCAATGCAAAGCAAACCCACCAGCCAATTCTCTGATGCTGCATTGAAGACTCCACAAGGACCCCCTCACCCTCAGAAATCAAGATCCATGCAATAGCGCGGAGATTACCGACACTGTCTTTTGCCAAGATGAAATTTGGCATGTGACAAGGCAAAAGACCCTCTCTGAAAAGCCGGCCAAGTCTTGCGCGCGCACTTGCCTCAAGCTCCAGAGGCCGAACACCCGACCTTGTTCTGATAGATACAAATATCGGATCGAAAAAAGAATCATCGGGCGGAATCACACCCACAGCCACTTTTTCATCCCACTGCTTGGCGACGAAATAGACCGTACAAAACCATCTCGTCAAATCCCATCGCGAGCAGCTAATAGGCAGATAGCGCCTATTTACCCGTAGGATAGGCAGCTCAAATCGATCGCATATAGAGTTTTTTTGATGGTCTCGCAGTTTTTCTCTTGCGCGCAAGTGACCTGGGCCATCAAACTCGACGGCAAAGAGAGGTTGATTTTCTAAATTTGAAATAACAAAGTCAAAATGCGCCTGCAGAGCATATCGATACAGTTGACTATCAAGCCCACTTCCCTCTATCGGAAGCACATCGGCAACACGAACCTTAGCGAAAACTCTTGCGTCGAAGTCTTCACACACTTCTCGCAGTCTTCTGTCTGTTTCGGCCTCGGATCGATTTAGCAGTCTTTTGAATGACATGCTTTTCCTATGCAGGCGGTTGACTTATGGCGGCGAAAAGACCTTACAACAACCCACTCCGCTTGATCGTCAGATACTGCTCCACCAGCGCCGCGGGCAACTGTTCGCAGGTCACGTCGAGGACACTGACCCGATGGTTGCGCAGCAGGTCGTGGGCGGCGGCGCGCTGGGCGATGTAGCGGGCGGCGGCGGCGGCGCGCACCGCGCTGCGGACGTCGTCGACCGGCTGGTCGAGCGCTTCGTCGAGGTCGCGTTCGCGCAGGCTGGCGACGACGACGAGGTGACGTTTCTGCAGCATGCGCACGGCGCCGAGCACGTCCTCGATGTCCTCGTCGCGGAGGTTGGTGACCAGCATCACCAGCGCGCGGCGGCGCTGACGCAGGGCGAGTTCGGTGGCGGCGGCGAGGTAGTCGGTGGCGACCGGCGCCGGCTGCAGGTCGTAGCTGGCGCGCAGCAACGTGTCGATCGCGCCCATGCCGCGCTGCGGGGCAACCCAGCGCTGTTCGCCGCCGGCGGTGAACAGGCCGACGGCATCGCCGCGCTTGAGCGCGATGTACGACACCACCAGCGTGGCGTCCAGCGCGCGGTCGAAGTGCGACAGCCCGCCTTCGTGCGCGAGCATGCGCCGGCCGGTGTCGACGACCATCAGCAGCTGCTGGTTCTTCTCGTCCTGGTACTCGCGCGAAATCAGCTTGCGTGCGCGCGCCGTCGCCTTCCAGTCGATCTGGCGCATCGAATCGCCGACGCGGTATTCGCGCATCTGGTGGAAGTCGGTGCCTTCGCCACGGCGGCGCTTGATGTGCGCGCCGACCAGTCGCGACGCCTGTTCGGCGCTGAACAGCGCGAAGCCCGCGAGCGGCGCGAAGTTCGGAAACACGCGCACCTGCTGCGGCGTGCCGACGAGGCGCGACTGCCGCCACAGGCCCAGCGGCGACAGCAGCCGCAGCTGGGTGCCGGCGAAGGTGAAGTTGCCGCGCACTTCCGGCTTCAGCCGGTAGCGCAGCATCGACACGCTGTCGCGGCCGAGCACCAGCGTGCGCGGCATCTCGCCGTCGTCTTCCTTGCGGTGCGCGTCCCAGTCGCCGGGATGCAGGTCGTGCACGGTCACGCGCTGGCGGCGGCCGTAGTGTTCGATGCGCAGTTCGACCTCGCGCTCGACGCCGATCGGCCAGGCCTCGGGCAGCGCGCGCGCGACCTCGGGCGTGGGCGCGACGCGCAGGCGCCAGACGTCGAACAGCGCCAGCACGACGAGCACCGCGACCGCGCCCAGCCAGGCCATCGACGGCAGCCAGCCGATGTGCACCGCCAGGCCGAGCGCGGCCAGCGCGACGCAGGCCCACACCAGTGCGGGCGCGGGGCGCGGCCAGGCGCGCGCGGCGGCGGGCGTCGGCGCGGCCGGCAGCGGCGGGCGAAGGGGTGGCGGGGTCACGGGGCTCATGGGTCGGATGGCGTCACTGCCTCGGCGCGTCGACCTTGGCGAGCAGTGCGTCCAGCACCTGGTCGGGCGTCTGGCCTTCGATCTGCATCTCCGGCGACAGCGCGATGCGGTGGCGCAGCGCCGGCTTGGCGATGCTGCGGATGTCGTCCGGGGTGACGAAGTCGCGGCCGGACAGCACCGCCTGCGCGCGCGCCGCACGCACCAGCGCGAGGCTGCCGCGCGGGCCGGCGCCGAGCGCGATGCCCGGCCACTTGCGGGTCGCCGCCACGATCCGCACCGCGTAGTCGATCACCGCCGGATCCACCGTCACCAGCGCGGTGCCCAGCTGCATCGCGACGATCTCCTCGGCGCGCAGCACCGCGCCGACCTTCGACAGGTCGAAGTGCGCGGCGGCGCGGCCGCCGGCGACCGCGGTCACCATGCTCACTTCGTCGGCGTGCGAGGGATAGTCGATCAGCACCTTCAGCAGGAAGCGGTCGAGCTGCGCCTCGGGCAGCGGGTACGTGCCTTCCTGCTCGACCGGATTCTGGGTGGCGAGGGTCATGAACGGCGCCGGCAGCGGATGGCTGGTGCCTTCGATGGTGACCTGCTGCTCCTGCATCGCCTCCAGCAGTGCCGACTGTGTCTTCGCCGGCGCGCGGTTGATTTCGTCGGCCAGCAGCAGGTTGGTGAAGATCGGGCCGCGGCGGATCGCGAAACGCTCGGTCTTCGGGTCGTAGACGGCGTGGCCGCTGACGTCGCTGGGCATCAGGTCGGGCGTGAACTGCACGCGGCCGTGGCCGCAGCCCAGCGCCTGCCCCAGCGCGCGCACCAGCAAGGTCTTGCCGAGGCCGGGCACGCCTTCGATCAGCACGTGGCCGCCGGCCAGCAGCACGATGAGGATCTGGTCGAGCACGTCGTCCTGGCCGATGAAGGCCTTGGCGACTTCGTCGCGCACGGCGGCGGCGCGGGCGACCAGCGCTTCGCCGACGATGGGCTGCGGCGCGGCCGCGGTGGAGGTCGGTTCGGTCATAGTCGGTTCCTCAGTTGCAGGAGTCGGGCGATGCGCGACACGAAGTCGCGGGCGTCGCCGGGACGGGGATAGCGGAGGGCGGCCTCGACCTCGGCGGCCGGCAGGCCGGTGCGGCGGGCGATGGCCTCGATCTGCGCCGGGCCGTCGAGCGCGGCGGCGAACGGATCGCGCCGGCGCAGGCGGGCCAGGAAGGCGTCGTGCACGGCGGCGTAGAGCAGGTTGCGGCGGCCGTAGCGCCACAGGTGGTCGCCGCTGGACTGCACGTGCTCCAGCAGCGAGCGACGATCGGGCGCGGGCGCGGGCCGCAGCGGGCCGAGGCGCTCGGCGCGCATCCACAGCCACAGCAGCAGGCCGAGCGTGGCCGGCAGGATCGCGCGCCAGCCCTTGTCCCACAGCAGCGCCCACAGCGACGGCATCTCGGCGCTGTAGATCAGGTGGAAGGTGCCGCCGGCGTTCCAGTTGGGCGCCAGCAGCTGGCGTGCCAGCGCCGGGTGCGCGTCCTGGTCGAAGCTGCCGTTCTGGAAGAAATCGAGGTCGGCCAGCACGTCGACGCTGCCCTTGCCGTGGAGGACGCGGGCATAGGCGTATTCGGCCTTGTCCTCGTCGCCCCAGAGGGCGGCGACCTCGGCGTCTTCGTCGTCGAAGTAGAACCGGCGCCCGTAGCAGAACTCGCGGTGGTGCTCGGCCTTGCCGACCTGCAGGCCGTGGCAGAGCGGGTCCGCGTCCATCGCGACGATGCCGAGGTCCGACAGCAGCGGCACCTCGGCGGCGTTGAGCACGATGCCCGGCGGCGGCGTGCGCATGACCAGGTGCCCGCCTTCGGATACCCAGGCCAGCAGCGCCTGCACGTCGTCCTCGCCCAGCGTGCGCGGATCGCCCAGCAGCAGCATCGTGTCCGCCGGCGCCAGCGGATGGCCTTCGCGGTCGATGCGCTGGCGCGCGTCGACCTTGCGGCCCTCGGCGATCAGGCTGTGCTTGAGCGCGTACAGCGGGTTGTAGGCGGCCTCGCCCTTCGGCGGCAGGTCGATGGTGTCGGTGACGCGCTCGAAGGTGTGCAGCCACCACCACGTGAACAGCGCGATCAGCCCGGCCACGAGCAGCGCGACCAGGCCGATGCGCAGCGTCTGCGTGCCGCGGCTCATGCGGCCCACCGGAAGCGTTGCGCCAGCGTGCCGACGAGGAGCTCGAACTCCTCGGCGCCGGGCAGGGTGTGGCCGTAGGCGGCGTACTGCCAGACCCGGACCATGCGCTGGAACGCCTCGCGGTCCTCGGCCTCGGGCAGACGGCGCGACAGGCGCAGGCAGTCGGCTTCGGTGGCGCCCGGCGGCGGGTGGGCGTCGATGCGCGCGACCATGGCCTCGACGCTGGCGCGGTACAGCAGGGCCAATGCGCGCCGCGGCTGGCCCTCGGCCCACAGCCGGCGGGCGACGGTGGCCACGTCGGGCGGCAGCGGTTCGGCTTCGGCCAGGGCGTGCGTGTCCACCGGCGGCGGCTCGGGCTCGGGCATCGCCGTGGCCGCGGCCAGCCAGGGCCACCAGCGGTGGCGGGTGACGAACAGCACCACCAGCAGCACGCCCAGCAGCAGCCACAGCGCGTTCTCGACCAGGAAACCGGCCAGGGCGGACAGGCCTTTCATCCAGGACGGCGCCTGCCGGGGCTCTTCTTCCTTCGGCGTCTCCTCGCGGTCACGCCGCTGCCAGGTCGTGCGCGTCAACTTCGGTCGCAGCAGCGGATCGCAGTAGGCCTTCGCCGCCGCGCGGTCGAAGCTGCGGTGGTCCACCGTGTCCTCGCCGAAGATCTGCTCCAGCATGCGCGTGTCGAACTCGGGCCGGGAGTCCTCGTCCGCGGCGGCCTCGGCGGCGGCCTTGGCCTCCTTCGCGAGCTTGTCGGCGGGCTTCTTCGCCGGCGGTTTCGCGGGCGTCGCGGCCAGCTTCGGCGCATCGGGGCAGAGGTTCGGGTCGGCGGCCTGCGCGGGCCATGCCATCGGCAGCAGCAGCGCCAGCGCGAGCAGCAGCGCGCCCGCAGTGGTGGCCGCGCTTTCCAGCCGGCGACGCATGCGCCGGAAGGCGATCTCCAGATCCCAGGCTTCCAGCTGCGTGCGGCGATTGAGGTACAGGCCGAAACCGGCGCCGATGTGGAACGGCTCGACGAACGCCACCGCCAGCCAGTCGACGAGGTTCAGCGCGAACTGCGCCCACGGCGGGATGCCCTTGCTGAAATCCGCCATCAGGTCCTGGGCGATCTGCGGCACCATCTGGTCCGGCACGAACAGCAGCGTCAGCCCCAGCAGCGACAGTTCCAGCGACAGCACGAACAGCGCGCAAGCCGAGATCAGCAGCATCGCCGGCCCGCCCACGCCGCCGGCGATCACCCGCCGGCGTTCCGGCAGGCGCTTGCGGTCGGCGCCTTCCAGCAGGTCCACGGGCAGCGTCGCCGCGCGCATCGGACTGAGCCGCCGCCAGGTGAGGTGCCCGAGCATCGGCCGCCAGCCCCAGCGCAGCTGCGCGCGCAGGGTCTCGCCGACGCGCGGCGCGGCGCCGAACACCGCCCGCGACAGCACGTACAGCGGGATGCGGTCGAACACCGGCCGCAGCCACCACATCAGCAGGAACGCCAGCCACAGGTGGCCGATCGACCAGGCGGCGAGGTTCAGCAGCGCGAACACCAGGCCGGTGACGACCAGCCACGCGCCCCAGACCACGGCGGCGTGGCGTCGCACCAGCGCGGTGCCCAGCTCCATCGCCTCCCACGGCGAACGTGGGCGCAGCTCGACGGTGAGCGACTCAAGCCGCATCGGCGGCCTCCGCCACGCGGACGGTCGGCGTGCCGCGGCCGCCCAGTCCCAGCCACAGCAGGGTCAGGCTCCACAGCGTGCCGCCGACGCCGAACTTCACCGCCGCCGGGATCCAGCCGATCGACGACCAGAACGCCTCCACGAACGCCGCGAACACCAGCATCGCGAAGATGCCCAGGCACAGCTTCGCGCCGACCTGGCCGGCCTCGATCAGGGCATCGACCCGGCGGCGGCGGCCCGGCGCCACCAGTGCCAGCCCCAGCCGCAGCCCGGCCGCGCCGGCCAGCACGATCGCCGTCAACTCCGGCGCCGAATGGCCGGCGACGAACCGCCAGAACGGGTCGCCGTGGCCCACCGCCTGCAGGTGCCCGGCGGTGCCGCCGATCATCAGCCCGTTCATGATCAGCACGTACACGCTGCCGACCGCGAAGATCAGCCCGCTGGCGAACGTGCGCAGGGCGATGCCGACGTTGTTCATGATGTAGAAGCCGAACATCGTCAGGTCTTCGCCGCTCTCGCGGCCGAGCCGGCGCTCGGGATCGGCCGGGTCGTACATCTGCTCCATCTGCTCGGCCTGCTCGGGCGACATCACCGTGTAGACCAGTTCCGGCTGCATCTGCACCGCCACGAACGACCCGGCCAGCGGCACCGCGAACAGCAGGAACGCCGCCAGCAGGCAGCCGCGCTGCGCGCGCACCAGGCGCGGGAATTCGGCGAGGAAGAACTCGAGCGCACGCCGCCACTGCGGCGGCGCGGCGCGGTAGAACACCGCGTGGCCGCGCTGGGTCAGGCCCTGGAGGCGTTCCACCACCTGCGGCCCGTAGCCGCGGCTGCGCGCCAGCGCCAGCTGCTGGCAGAGGCGGCGGTAGCGCGCCGGCATGTCCTCGTCGCGCAGGCCGGTCCACTTCGACTGGGTGGCGCGCGCATCGCGCGGGCTGTCGCCGCGGGAGACCAGCCAGGCCTCGAAGGCGTCCCATTCCTCGTGATGCCGGGCGATGAACGCCTCCTGGCGCATGACCGCGTGCTTCATGTGCGCCCCAGCAGCCAGTTGGCGACGGCCTGCAGGCGCAGCACCCCGATCGCGCCGCCGGTGCCGACCGCCGGCGCGGCGATGTCGGCCAGTTCCTCGCGACGTTCCTGGGTGAGCAGCGGCGCGCGATCGGCGAACGCGATCACCGCCGCCTGCTCCTGCGGTTGCAGCGGCTGCTGCGGCGCCTGCGCGCCTTCCACCGGCGGACGCAGCGGCATGCGGTCGCGCGGCGCGTGCACCACCATGGTGCGCGCGACCATGTCGCCCAGCCGCCGACCCCAGGGATCGGCGAAGCTCGCCACCAGCCCGGCGCCATAGCCGAACGGCAGCATGTCCACGGTCCGCAGCAGGTTGCGCACGATCGACGCCAGCCAGCCGATCGGGGCGCCGTCCTCGGCGATCACCCGCAGCTCCAGCGCGCGCTTGCCCGGGGTCTGCCCGTCCCACAGCGTCTCGCACAGGATCGGATAGCCCCAGAACACCACGAAGTAGACGATGAGATACAGCCCGAAGCCCGCGTTGCCGAACACGGCCAGCACGGTCGACACCACGGTGAGGATCGCCATGCGCACGGCGCTGTCGATCAGCCAGGCCAGCGCGCGCGGCACCGGGCCGGCGGCCGGGAGGCGCAGGGCCACGCCCTCGGGCGTGTAGACCGGACGCACGGTGTCCAGCAGCGGCACGGCAACCCTCATCGGATGCGCGGGACTCCCGCCCGCATCCCGTTGTCCCCGTCTGTCGCCGCCATCCCGTCCTTCCCGGATCCCGTCTTCGCTCGTCGCATGCGGCGCCTACTCTACCGTGCCGGGCCGCGGCTGCGACCGTTTTCCGCGCGTTCGGTCACACTGGCGGCCGCCCTCCGAACCCGAGCGCCCATGGACTGCCGACCCGGCTGCGGCGCCTGCTGCATCGCGCCTTCGATCGCCACGCCCCTGCCCGGCATGCCCCACGGCAAGCCCGCGGGCATGCCGTGCGTGCATCTGGACGACGCCTTCGGCTGCCGCCTGTTCGGCCGGCCCGAGCGCCCCGGCTTCTGCGGCACGCTGCAACCCGAACCCGGCATGTGCGGCGCCACGCGCGAGGAGGCGCTGTCGCTGCTCGACCTGCTGGAGGCGGCGACGCGGCCGTGACGGTCACGCGAGCGGATCAAAGCGGCTTGCGCTTGTCGTCGCGAAGGCCGACCAGCAGCGCGGTGCCGTCGGCGTCGACCCGCAGTTCGCCGTAATGCGCCGGCGCGTAGCGATCGCCCTGGCCTTCCGGGAAGAACCACGCGTTGCCGGCGATGCGGATCTCGAACCAGTCGCGCTCGCGGAAGCGAACCGCGACCTCGCCGGCGGCGACCGGCCGCGGCGCCGGCTGCACGCGCAGGAAACGACCGACGCCCTCGGCATCGACCGCGAAGACGGCGAAGCCGTCGTGGCAGCCGTCACGCCCGCAATGCATTCCGAACGCCCCCATCTGGCGCAGGGCCCAAGCGCCGTTCGTGCCCGGGTCGTGGCCGACGGCGACGAGGACATCGCGCTCGGCTGCATAACTCAGCGCCATGTAGTCGCCCTGCATCAGCGCGCGCGGATCGACCGGCGCGAGCTCCAGCAGCAGCGGGCGACCCTCGGCGAGGATGCGTTCGCGTTTCACCACGCCGTGGTTGACCACGACCAGCGCCAGCAGCAAGCCGACCCAGAGCAGCACGTTGCGCAGCCGGCTCATGACGTCGCCTCCACCGGCAACGCACGCCGCGCCGCGAAGCGCGCCAGGAGCAGCACCACGCCGGCGACGAGCAGCCAGCCGGATTTCTCCAGCAGCGTCGTGTCCAGCTGGAAGTAGTACTGCAGCAGACGGGCGCCGATGCCGCACAGGCCGACGACCAGCAGCACCGGCCGGTGCAACGCGAATCCGACCAGCGCCAGCGTCGTCGCCAGCGTCACCCCCGGCACATGCAAGCAGGCGAGCGCCAGCACCAGCGAAAGCGCCACCAGCAACCTCCGCGTCCGCGGCGCAACCTCCGCCTGACGCCGCAGCAGCCAGAACACGCCCACCGGCAGCAGCGGCACCATCAGGGCTTCGCCGAGCGGACGCAGCCATGGGCCCCACGCGCCGAGGTCTTCGAAACGCCAGCTGTCGAGATCGACGAAACTCGCGGCCGGCAGCGCCATCAGGCTGAGCGCCCACGCCAGCGGCGACAGCTCCGACGCGAGACGATCGCGGGCTTCACTGCGCCACCACGCGGCCAGCGCCAGCCAGGCGAGCAACGGCGCGGGCAAGACCCGCAGCGCCGGAGTGCCAGCGCTGCAGGCGCCCAAGATGCCCACCGCGAAGATGCCGCCGCACAGGAACCGGTGCAGCGGCAACCGGCCCAGCGCATGCATCGCCAGCGCGATGGCCGCGACCGCAATCCACAGCCAGGGCGTCTGCGCACTGCCGAACATCCGGACATAGGTCTGATCCAGTCCGAGCCCCATCATCAGTTGCCCGCCGAGGCTGAGCGCGACCGCCAGTTGCTCGACGAAGACGCGCCCGCGCGCCCGATGCATCGCCGCCAGCGCGAATGCGGCACTGGCCGCGCCCAAACCGAACATCGCCCCCGATTGCTCGCGGTACCAGTGCAGGCCGTCGACGACGAACACGAACAGAAACACCGCCGCCACCCACGCCGCCACGCCGGACAGCAGCGCCAGATACCACGGCGTGTCGGCATGCGCCGGCGCGTCGCCGGTCGCCTGCCCGGCCTCGCGCAGGCGCGCCCACAGTCGTGTTTCGCGCGCTGGCGTGCTCATGCGCCGCTCCCGTGCGCGAGCCGCCGCAGCGCGACCACGGCCAGCGTGGCCTGCGTCATCACCGCGAGCCCCATCACGAGATACAGGCCGCTCCAGGGATGGTCCTCCAGCAGCACTTTCCCCAGCGCGCAGGTGACCACGCCGATCGCGCCCAGCATCAGCATCGCCAGCAGCGGGACGTCGCGGCGTCCGCGCAGCGCAACGGCACCGACGGCCAGCGTCGCCGCGGCCCAGGTCGTCACGGTCAGCGCGCGGATGGCGAACGGCATGTCGCGGGGCGCCTCGACGATGTGCAGCATCGCCGACCAGCTCAGCAGGCCGATCGCGGCGACGGCGAGCTGCCGC
This sequence comes from Lysobacter sp. DMC104, assembly GCF_056313665.1. NCBI lineage: Bacteria > Pseudomonadati > Pseudomonadota > Gammaproteobacteria > Lysobacterales > Lysobacteraceae > Lysobacter > Lysobacter sp. DMC104. The sequence goes on from NZ_JBQUZW010000009.1 coordinate 180,781, forward strand.
GCGCCCAGCGGCCCGGCAAGGTCGGGACGCCGCCACGCCACGGCGGCCCACGCGGCCGCCAGCGCAAGATCCAGCAGCCCCAGCGGCAGCGCGACGCCGGCCTCGGGCAGCCACAGGTCGGCGGTCCGCAGGCCCAGGCGCAGGCCGACGGCCAGATTCAGCAGCAGCGCCCAGCCCAGCCACTGCGCGGTGTTGCGCGCGGCCAGCGTCCACGGCAGCGCCAGCGCGGTCCACAGCGCGAACAGTTCCCAAGTATCGGCACCGGTCTGGTAGGTCTGGCCGACCACCGCCAGCAGGCCGCCCAGCAGCACTGTCGCCAGCGCCAGCGCGGCCTGCCCGGCCGGCCGCGCGATGCCCAGCCGCCACGCGGCGAGCGTCACGGCCACCAGCGCCGCCTCCATCACGCCGAGCCGCGCGAAGCGGCCCATCGCGTCCCAGTTGGCGGCGACGAAACACACCGCCGCCGCCGCGCACAGCGCGACCCCGAGCCACAGCGCCAGCGCGTCGAGGAACCTGCGCCACTGGCCGGCGTCGGGGGCGATGCCGGTCGTAGTGCCGGCCGGGATGCGCCCGTCGCGCCGCCAGCCGCGCAGCACCGCCAGGTCGGCGGCCGTCTCGCGCCAGCGGTGCAACGCGCCGTCGGTCATGGTCGTGGCGTCATGCCGGCGGGTTGAGGTACTGATCCTTCAACCGCACGTAATGCTGCGCGGAGTAGTACAGCGCCTCGATCTCGGCGTCGCTCAACTTGCGCACGCATTTCGCCGGGCTGCCGAGCCACATCTCGCCTTCGCCGACGACCTTGCCCGGCGGCACCAGCGCGCCGGCGCCGACGAGGGCGTGCTTCCGCACCACCGCGCCGTCGAGCACGATCGCGCCCATGCCGATGAGCACGGCGTCCTCGATGGTGCAGGCGTGGATGATCGCCTTGTGGCCGATGGTGACATCGCTGCCGATGCGGGTGGCGAAGCCGCCGAGCTTGGCGTGCGGGCCGTCGTGGCTGACGTGGACGATGGTGCCGTCCTGGAGGTTGGTGCGGTCGCCGATGCGGACGAAATTCACGTCGCCACGGATCGCGACCATCGGCCACACCGAGGTGTCCTCGCCCAGCACGACGTCGCCGATGACGACCGACGCGGGATCAACGTAGACGCGGGCGCCGAGCGTCGGCACGTGGTGGAGATAGGGGCGGACGGCGGGGCTGGCAGGCGTGCTGGTTTGATCGGTCATGGCCGCATTTAAGCACTACACTCCGCCGCATGGATACCGCCGCCCCCGACCCCGTTCCGACGCTCGACGCCACCCTCGACCGCCTGCGCGCCGCATGGCGCGCGCAGCGGCCCGACCGCGCGCAGCGCATGGCCGACCTCGATCGGCTGAAGGCCGCGTTCAAGGCGCGGATGGGCGAGATGACGAAGGCGGTGCAGGCCGATTTCGGCCATCGTTCCGAACACGAGACACTGGTCGCCGACGGCATGACCGTACTCGCCGAGATCGACCACCTGCGCCGCCACCTGCGGCGCTGGATGCGACCGCAGCGCGCCGCGGTGGGCTGGCGGCTGTGGCCGGCACGCGCGCAGGTGCGACGCGAGGCCGTGGGCGTGGTCGGCGTGATGTCGCCGTGGAACTATCCGGTGAACCTCGCACTGGTGCCGCTGGCGACCGCGATCGCCGCCGGCAACCACGTGTTCCTGAAACCGTCGGAGCACACGCCGCGCACCAGCGAATGGCTGCGTGCGCTGCTGGCCGACGTGTTCCCGGCCGATCGCGTCGCGGTCGCGATCGGCGGCGCGGACGTGGGCGCCGCGTTCTCCGGACTGCCGTTCGACCACCTCGTGTTCACCGGGTCGACCGCGGTCGGGCGCAAGGTGATGGCCGCGGCCGCACCGCACCTCACCCCGCTCACGCTGGAACTCGGCGGCAAGTCGCCGGCGATCGTCGCCGCGGATTTCCCGATCGAGCAGGCCGCCGCGCGGCTGGCGACCGGCAAGTGGTTCAACGGCGGCCAGACCTGCATCGCGCCGGACTACGTGCTGATCGACGCCGCGCGCCGCGATGCGCTGGTCGAAGCACTGCGCGCGCAGGTGCACGAACGCTACGGCGCGGACATGGCCAACGCCGGCGACTACACCCGCGTGGTCAACGACGGGCAATACCGCCGCCTGCGCGGCCATGTCGACGACGCCCGCGCCCGCGGCCTCGACGTGGTCGAGCTGGCCGGCGTCGACGCGGCGCGCGCCGATGCCGAACGCCTGCTGCCGCCGACGCTGATCCTGGACCCGGGCGACGACGCGACGGTGATGCAGGAAGAGATCTTCGGCCCGCTGCTGCCGATCCGCGGCTACGCGTCGCTGGACGAGGCGCTGGCCTACGTCGAGTCGCACGACCGGCCGCTGGCGCTGTATCCCTTCAGCCGCGACCGCGGCACGGTCGAACGCATCCTCGGGCGGCTCGTCGCCGGCGGCGTCACCGTCAACGACACGCTGCTGCACTTCGCCGCGGCCGACCTGCCGTTCGGCGGCATCGGCCCCAGCGGCATGGGCCAGTACCACGGCCGCGCCGGCTTCGATGCGTTCACCAAACCGATGCCGGTGCTGTGGCAGGCGCGCTGGAACGCCACCGACCTGATCAAGCCGCCCTATCGCGGCAAGGTCGACAGGCTGGTGCGCTGGCTGGCCGGCGCGAAGTGACGACGGCGTGATCTGCGCGTTCGACGTCTCCGCGCAACGCACGAACGGCTGCACGCCGATTCAATCGTCCTATCGCATCGCCCGTCGCTGACGCGATCGATGCGACGACACGCGAAGATGCGTGCGCGATGACCGCATCTTGCACGCATTCGACACACGCGACGAACGTGCTATAAGACGCGCGTCGGGAACGCAGGTCGCGTCTTGCATCCGCGCATGCGGATGGCCCGGCACACGTCGTCGGATGCGGCCCAGGGGCGAACGCACGCGACGGCGGCAAGGGAAGGCCGGGCACGGATTCCCGAGCGTTCGCGAACGCGCAGCCCGCGTTTCCGCTCGCCCCGTGGACAAGGAGTCCATGGTCCCATGAACGGTCTTCGCGACATCGTCATGCCGGTGCTGGATGCATTGCCGGTCTCCCACATGCAGCAGGAACTGATCCGCGGCTTCTCCGCGCAGCCGCAGCGACTGGCGGCGATCGAAGGCGCATTCCGGCGCCTGACCTCGGGCCGGCACGAGCCCGACACACTGCGCGATTTCTTCCACAGCTGGAGCCAGACCAACAACAGCGCGGTGACGGTGGCCGGCATCGGCAACCGGCTGTCGCTGTTCGCGCGCGAAGGCCGTGGCGTCCGCGACGAAGCCGCGCTGCTGCGCACGATCGTCAGCCTCGACCGCATCCTCGACGAGGATCTGGCGGTCACCCATCGCATCCTGCATTCCCAGCTGTTCTACGAGATGGCCACCGGCATCGTCGGCGACGACCTGTGGCTGTCGCACCGCCACAACCACCCCGAGGCCAAGGCGTTCAAGGCCTGGAAGGACGCCAATTCGCTGCGCGAGGACGACCTGTTCATGGCGTTGCTGACCACGCTGGTGCACGAGATCTACACCCACGGCGAGGTCGAGTTCATCCTGCCGCTGTTCCGGCGCTGGCTGCGCGAGGACCTGGGGTTCGACGAACGCGACTGCACGCGCACGCTCGCCTGGATCAGCGTGCACTGCGGGCCGACCGAGAAGAACCACTTCTTCCATGCGCGCGATGCCATCGGCCATTACATCGCGGCCACGGGCGTGCGGATCGAGGAGTATCCGATCGCGGACATCGTCGTCGCCTACCTGCAACGCAAGGCGGCGGCGATGGAGGCGCTGTTCCCGGCGCCGCTGGAAACCGCGGCCTGAGCGCGCACGGCAGGGAATCCGGCATGACCGCATCGATCGCGTTCGGCGCCTGCGCGCTGGCCTGCGCCGACGACGACGCGACCGGTGCGCCGGTGCCGGTGGCGCAGTTCTCGCGGGTGCCGGTGACGGTGTCGCCCTCGCATCCGGCGGAACTGCACCGGCTCGCACGGCTGCTGGACGCGGCGTTCCGCGCGATCGTCGCCCGCTACTTCGACGACGCGCGGATCCGCGCGCACTACCGGCTGCCCGAAGCGCTGGAACGCATCCTGCACCTGGCGCGCGGGACGCCCTACCGCGTCGGCTGCACGCGGCCGGACTTCGTCTACGACCGCGATGGCCATCCGCGGATCTGCGAGATCGGCGCGCGCTATCCGCTCAACGGCTGGATGGTGAGCGCGTTCGCGGCGCGTGCGTTCGCCGCCGACGGCGCGCGGCACGGGCTGCATCCGCCGCCGGAACTGGCGACGTTCCTGCCCGCGCTGCTGGACGGGCTCGTGCCCGGCGACACCGTGGCGGTGCTGCACGACCGCGAGCCCGGCACCGAGATCTTCGGCCTGCGCGCGCCGCTGGAAGCGCGCGGCGTGGCCTTCGTCGACGCCACGCCGTCGCGGGTGGAGGTCGTGCAGGGCCGGCCGGCGATCGACGGCGTTCCGCTACGTCGCGCGTTCCTCGAGCTGGATCGCAGCGAGTTGCCGGGCTTCCGCGAAGATGCACTCGCCGCGCTGATCGCCGCCCGCATCTGCGTCAACGACGTGCGCACGCTGATCCTGGTCCACGACAAGCGCGTGCTGGCGGTGCTGGACGACGCGGCGATCATGCGCGACTGTCTGTCTGCCGACGAATACGCCGCATTGCGGCCGTACCTGATCCCGACCTGGGCACCGGCCTGCGAGGCCGACGCCGACGCGCTGCTGTCGCGGCCCGGGAACTTCATCGCCAAGCGCAACAGCGGCGGCCGCGGCGTCGACGCCTGCGTGCGCGACGCCTGCGACGCGGATACCTGGCGCACGCTGGTGCGGACGCAGTGGCCGGACTTCGTGTTCCAGCAGTACGTCGAGCAGCATGATTTCGTGGCACCGGACACCGGCGAGACCGTGCATCTGGTCGGCATGCAGTTGTGCCGCGACGGCGAGAGTCACGGCCCCGGCGTGTTCCGCAGTTCGGACGAGCGCGTGATCAACCTGCACCAGCAGCGCGGCCGGCTGCATCCGGCGCTGGTGCGGACATGAGCGCATCGGCGCTGCGCCATACCGTCGTCATTCCGCTGCACGACAAGCGCGACCACATCGCCGACACCCTTGCCTCGCTGGCGGAACAGACGCAGCCACCGGACCAGCTGGTGCTGGTCGACGATGCCAGCACCGACGACAGCCTCGCGGTCGCGCGCGACGCGCTGGCGTCGCATGCGCACGCGCTGCGCGACTGCGCGATCGAGGTGCTGGCGCTGCCGCGCAACGTCGGCCCCGGCGCCGCGCGCAACGCCGGGCTGGCGCGTGCGCGTGGCGAGATCGTGAGTTTCCTCGATGCCGACGATCGCTACCGCGCAGATGCGCTGCAGGTCATCGGCGAACGCATGCGCGGGCACGATTTCGCACTCGCCGTGCTGGGCTACGACAGTGCGCCGCACGACGAATGCTTTCCCGAACCGGGCACGCTCGACGACGCGCTGCACGCGCTCGACGACGACACCTTTCTGCTGCCGGCACCGCTGCGCGCCGCCGGCCATCCCGCGTTCGTGATGGGCCGCGCCAGCAATGTCGCGGTCCGCCGCCACTGGCTGGGCGACCTGCGCTACCACACCGAAGCGCGGCTCGGCGAAGGCATCGATTTCTGGTATCGCGCGCTGAAGGCGATCGTCGCGCAGGGCGGCCGCGCGGGACTGATCGCATCGCCGCTGATCCGGTTCCGGATCCTCGCCGGCAGTCTCTCGCATCGCACCGCGTCCGACTGGCGTGCGCTGCCGCCGCCGCCGACGGTGCTGCGCTACGTCGACAGCGACGACGCCGACGACCGTCGGCTGGCGACGATGCTGGCCGCACGCTGGCGCGACCATGCGATGGCGACCTTGCCCGACGCGGCGCAGCGGCACGCCTTCCTCGATCATCACCGCGCACTGCTCGCGCGCGTCGGCATACCCGCATGAGCGCGACCGACGCCGATCGCGAGGTGCTGCACGCCTGTTTCGAGGCCGCGCGCGCGCATCCGTTCTATCGCGAGGCGTATCGCGACGCCACCGGCATCGACGACGCGCCCGCGATCGACAAGCAGGTGCTGCTGCCGGCGTTGCAGGGCTTCTCGCTGCGCGACGAGCCGCAGGGCGTCTACCTGGTGCGTTCCGGGGGCAGTACCCAGGCGCCGCTGGTCTTTCCGGTCGACATCGCCGAGAACCATGCGCAACGCGCCGCGCTTGCGGCGCGATTGCGCGCGGCCGGGGTGTTCGGCCCGGGCACGATCGCGCTGAACGTCTTCGGCTACTCGGACCTGTATCGCACCGCCGCGATCTTCGACGACCTGCTCGAACGCTGCGACGCCACGTCGCTTCCGCTCAGCGCGCATGCGCCGTACGCGGACATGCTCGCCGCCGCACGGCGCTTCGCACCCACGCACGTGCTGGGCACGCCGTCGAAGCTGGCGCTGCTGGCGCACTACCTCGCCGAACGCGGCATCGCGCTCGACATCCCGCAACTGCTGTACGGCGGCGAAGTCCTGCGCGCGGGCACGCTCGGCCTGTTGCGCGACACGCTGGGCACGCGCCAGGTGTGGTCGCTGTTCGGCAGCGCGGAAAGCGGCATCTGGGCATGGTCCGACGCGACCCGCCGGCCCGGCGTGTTCGAGACGCTGCCCGGCGTCGTGGTCGAAGTGCTGGACCCCGATGCCGACGGCTACGGCGCGCTCGCGATCAGCAACGGCTACCGGCGGCGATTCCCGCTGTTCCGCTACCGGTCCGGCGACGTCGGCCGCCATGTCGACATCGACGGCAGGCGCCATCTGGAACTGCGCGGCCGCGACGGCCGCTCCTTCCATTTCGACGAACTGGCCTACGACCTCGACACCGTCGCCGCACTGCTGGAAGGCGCCGAACCCTGGCAGCTGCTGCTGTCGACCGACGAGGGCAGCCGCGACTGCGTCGCGGTGCTGCTGACCGCCGGTGACGAGGCCTTCCGCGCCCGCGTCACCGCGCAGCTGGAACGCCTGTTCCGGCGCAGCGCCGACGCCGGCGCGATCGCCGTGCGCATCGTCGCGCCCGACGCGCTGCACCTCGATCCGGCGACCGCCAAGACCCCGGCGATCGTCGACCTGCGACGCTGAGCATGCGCCGGCGCGCGGCTGCGCGACGCCGGGCGATCCCGCTACACTGCGCCGCATGAAAATCGCCAGCTGGAACGTCAATTCGCTCAACGTGCGCCTGCCGCATCTCGAACAATGGCTGGCGGAGGCGCGGCCGGACGTGGTCGGGTTGCAGGAAACCAAGCTCGAGGACAACCGCTTCCCCGACGCGGTGCTGGCGGGGCTCGGCTACCGCAGCGTGTTCGCCGGGCAGAAGACCTACAACGGCGTCGCGCTGCTGGCGCGCGATCGCGCGCTGGAGGACGTGACCATCGGCATTCCCGGCTTCGACGATGCGCAGCGCCGCGCGATCGCGGCCACCGTCGACGGCGTGCGCGTGGTCAACCTGTACGTGGTCAACGGCCAGGACGTGGGCACCGAGAAGTACGACTACAAGCTGCGCTGGCTCGATGCCGTGCACGGCTGGCTGGCGGACGAACTGAAGGCGCATCCGAAGCTGGTGGTGATGGGCGACTTCAACATCGCGCCCGACGATCGCGACGTGCACGATCCCGAAATCTGGAACGACGCCAGCATCCTCACCTCCACCGCAGAGCGCGCGGCGCTGCAACGGCTGCTCGATCTCGGCCTGCACGACGCCTACCGCCTGCATCACGCCGAAGGCGGCTTCTTCAGCTGGTGGGATTACCGCCAGGCCGGCTTCCGCCGCAACCTCGGCCTGCGCATCGACCTCACGCTGGTTTCCGACGCGCTGCGTCCGCAGGCGAGCGCCGCCGACATCGACCGCACGCCGCGCACCTGGGATCGTCCCAGCGACCATGCGCCGGTGTGGGTCGAATTCGCTGGCTGATCATTTCTGCAGCGCCCATGAAAAAGCCCGGCCGGAGCCGGGCTTTTTCGTTGCAGCGACGGCGACGCTCAGCGTGCGCGGCCGCGGGTGATGAGGTTGACGATCAGCAGCAGGATGACGGCGCCGCCCAGCGAGGCGAGCAGGCCCGGCAGCGAGAAGTCGCCGGTGTTGGCGGTACCGGAATGCAGCATCGGCGCGAGCAGGTAACCGCCGAGGAAGGAGCCGACGATGCCGACGACGATGTTCAGCAGGATGCCCTGCTGCGCGTCGCGACGCATGAGGATGCTGGCGAGCCAGCCGATGATGCCGCCGACGATCAGCCAGATGATGAGGTTCATGTGCGTGCTCCGAACGTGCGTGGTGAAGGTGCGCACGTTGTAAGCCACTGACGGAGCAGCGCGGCGCCAGCGCCGGAATCGTTCAGGCGGGCGACGGAAACCCGGGGGAACGGCGGAAAATCCGCCACTTTCTCGATTTTCTCACCGCGTCGCGCACGAACGCCCGGGCGCCGTGCACGACCCGCGCGTGCGCCTCAGCCGCCGTCGCGCGGGCGTGCGCCGCTTCCGTCGTCCGCGGGCACGCTGCGCAGCGCGCGCGCCATCGCACCCAGGCCGCCGGCGAGCAGCGCCAGCATCAGCAGCGTGTTGAACAGGCTGGTGGAGCGGAAATAGATCTGCAGGTTCGACAGGATGCCGACGAACACGATCACCAGCCCCGCGGCGAGCAGCAGCCAGCCGAGGATCGACTTGCCGTTGAAGAAGATCATCCCGGTGCCGATGACGAACGGGATCAGCGACAGGCCGAAGCCGTTGTAACCCCACAACGACCAGTAGCCGCCCGACGTCACCTGCACCTGGTTGGTGAGCAGCCAGCCGCCGGCGACGGCGGCCATCAGGCCGAGGAAGAACTGTCCGATGCCGCCCGGGGTGCCGCCTGCGCCTTTCATGCCGCCGTCTCCGCTCGCTGGGAATCCGCGGCGATGATAGCGCCCGGCCCAGCCCGCGGGCGTGCGGTCGCGACGCGGCGTCAGTCCTTCCAGTAGCGCACGCGCCGGCGGTACAGCCGCCACGCCGCCGGCGATTCGAAGGTGCTGACCGGCGCGTCCGCGGTCGGCGCGGTGTCGGCATCGAACGTCGCCGCGTCGTCGAGGATCGCGCGCGTCAGCCAGCGCCGCGGCAGCGCCAGGCGCAGGCCGGGCCAGTCGATCGGCCGCCGCGACGCCATCACGAAGCCCCATTCGCCGAACGACGGCACGTAGATGCGGTAAGGCCGCGTCTGCAACCCCGTCGCGCGCAGGGTGGCGTCGATGCTCCAGAACGCCTCGCGGGTGAAGTACGGCGAACTCGCCTGCGTCACCAGCACGCCGTCGGGGCGCAGCCGCGACAGCAGGCGCGTGTAGAACTCGCGAGAATACAGCCGCGCGATGGCCTCGGTGCGCGGATCGGGCAGATCCAGCACCACCGCGTCGTAGGTGCGCGCATCGTGCAGCAGGAAGCGGTAGCCGTCGGCGTTCACCACCCGCACGCGCGGATCGGCCAGCGCGTTGTGGTTGAGCGCGACGATCGGCGCGAAGTCGCGCGCCAGCGCGGTCATCGCCGGATCGATGTCGACCAGCGTCACCCCGAGCACGCGCCGGTCCTTCAGCACTTCGCGCACGGCAAGGCCGTCGCCGCCGCCGACGATCAGCACCTGCTCGGGATGCCGCACCGCCGCCAGCAGCGGATGCACCAGCGCCTCGTGGTAGCGGTATTCGTCGCGGCTGGAGAACTGCAGCTCGCGATCGGAATACAGCCGCAGGTCGTCGCGGAAGCGGGTGACGACGATGCGCTGGAAGCGCGTGGTCTCGGCGTGCAGCACCTGGTCGCGGTACAGCCGCTCCTCGAAGCCGGACACGATACGGTTGGCGCCGACGAGACCGGCGATCAGCAGCACCAGCGCGACGAGCGCGGCACGACGCGGACCGCGCAGCCCGGGCGCAGCGCTGCCCGACGACAGCAGCCACACCGCCGCGAGGTTGACCACGCCGGTCAGCAGCGCGGTCTTCACCGCGCCGAACGTCGGCAGCAGCACGAAAGGAAAGGCGAGCGAGCCGATCAGCGAACCGAAGTAGTCCAGCGACAACGCACCGGCGAAGGCGTTGCGCCAGCCACCCGCGCGACGCAGCAGTTCGGCCAGCATCGGCAGCTCCATGCCGACGAGGTGGCCGATGGCCGCCACCAGCGCGACCATGCAGGCGAGGTAACCGTCGGGCAGCAGTTCGTTCGCGGCGTACAGCAGCAGGCCGCCGAAGCCGCCGAGCAGCGCCACCGCGATCTCGATGCGCAGCAGCCGCGGCAGCGCGTCATCGCCGACTTCGCGCGCGACGAACGCGCCGGTGCCCATCGCGGCGAGGAAGGTGCCGATGGTCAGCGAGAATTGCAGCGCGCTGTCGCCGTTGAGATAGGTCGACAGCGTGCCGATCAGCAGTTCGTACACGATCGCCGCGGCCGCGGTGAGCACCACCGCGATGCCCAGCCGGCCCGGCGCCGGCAGCGCGTTCACTTGCCGCCCCAGCTGCCGAAGTTGCGGTGTCCGCCGGAGCGCATGCCGTCGTCGCAATACGTCTCGTACTGGCCGGTGGCCGGGTTCCGGCGCTGCTCGCAGTCGTCGTCGCAGCTTTCCAGCGCGACGACCAGCACCACCATCACGGCGCCGGCGACCCATTGCCAGAGCGTGGCGTCGGCGGTGAAGAAGGACGTGGGGTTCTGCTTGTCGAACGTGCGTGCGGCAGTCGCCTTGCGCGTCGCGGCGGCACCGACGCGCTCGGCGAACTTGCCGCCGGCCTCGCGCGACCACCGGATCAGTTCGTGGCTGCCGACCTGCCGGCCGAGGGTGGCGTCGGTACTGCGCGCGTTCCACTCGATCGACAGTTGCAGCGACCCGCCGCGCAGGTCGACGCCGTCGAACGCCTCCTGCGGCGAGGCGTCGCCGCCGACGTCGCCGAACATCGCGGTGGCGTGGAAGCGGTAGCGTTCTTCCACGCGGTAGTCGCGGTCGCGGAAGCGCTGGCTTTGGCCTGGCTTGAGCCGCGCCGGGTCGAGCGCCGGCGGCAACGCGATCGGCGTCCACAGGCGCAGACCTTCGCCCGGCTCGCGGCTCAGCCAGCGGTGACGTTCGCTGCGCACGGCCTCCGCCGGCGCGACGCCGCGCGGGACGAGCAGCCATTCGCGCCATTCGTCGCCGTCGCTCGTGCGCAGGGTCAGGTGCCCGGTGGCGACGTACTCGACGGCATCGATGCACAGCCCGTCGCCGACGCGCAGCAGGTCGAAGGGGGCGGTCATGCTCAGCCGACGAGGCTGGCCGCGATCACGATCGACAGCCCCAGCACGAACGCGCCGGCGAGCACGGCCACCGCGACGTTGCCTTCCTCGAAGATCTTGGCGTGCATGTCGCCGGGCGTGAGCCGGTCGAACAGCCGGTAGCCCAGCCACAGCAGCAACGAACCGGCGCCGGCGTAGGCCAGCGAGAGCAGGAAGACGACGAGGCCGTGCGGCATGGAAAGCTCCGGGAAGATCGGGGCCGGCGCAGCGGCGCGCGCGGCGAGAATGGTCAGGCCAGCAGGCGCAGCAGCGCGTCGCGCGGCAGCTTGCCGGTCTCGTTGCGGGGCAGGGCATCGACCAGCCGCAGCCGACGCGGCAGGAACACCGGGTCCACGGCGTCGCGCAGGGCGGCGAGGATCGCGGCCTCGTCCAGCCCCGGCGCGACCGCCACTGCGGCGATGCGCGCCACGCCGGTGACGTCGCAGGCATCGAGCTGCAGGACCACGCCGTCGAGCACGCCGGGCACGGATTGCAGGCGCCGGGTGAGGTCGCCCAGCGAGGCGCGCTTGCCGGCGATCTCCAGCAGGTCCGACTGCCGGCCGCAGAGGACGAAGCCGTCCTCGCCGCGGAGTTCGACCAGATCGGCCAGCGGCATCGGCACCGGCAGGTGCGCGGCATGCACCAGCGTGCCGTCCGGCTGCGGCTGCAGGCGCACGCCGGGCAGGCAGCGCCAGGCGGCGTCGCGCGCAGTGCGGCGCACGGCGATCACGCAGGTCTCGGTGGAGCCGAACATCTCGCGCACCTCGCAGCCGAAGCGCTGCTCGGCGGCAGCGGCCAGCGCCTGCGGCAGCGGCGCGGTGGCGGTGACGATGCCGGCCAGCGGCGGCAGCGCCACCTGCGATTCGACCAGCGCACGCAGGTGCACCGGCGTGGTGACCAGCAGCGGCGGATCGCCGGCCTCGCGCACGGCGCGGGCGACGTCCTCGGGAAAGAACGGCCGACCGCCATGCACCGACGCCGGTGCGAGCAGCGGCAGCAGCACCGACAGCTCCATGCCGTACATGTGCTGCGGCGGCACGGTGGCGACGATCGGCTGCGCGTCTCCCGCCTCCGCCCGCAGGTGGTCGAGCGCGGCGAGGTTCTGCGCGGTGCTGATGCGCAACGCGGCCCAGGTCTTCGGGTTGGGCTTGGGTTTGCCGGTGCTGCCGGAGGTGAACGCGACCAGCGCGATCGCGCCGGCGGCCACCGTCGGCGACGGGCCGGGCAGGCGCGGCAGGCGCTCGGGCAGCGCGTGCAGGCGCGGCGGTGCCGGCGCGAGGCGCACGTCGGACACGCAGAGGCTGTCCGGGTACTGGGCGAGCACCTCTTCGATCGCCGCCGGGGTGCGCGACGGCGGCAGCAGCGTGGTCATGCCGCGCATGGCGGCGGCGCAGAAGGCGACGAGGAACCGGTAGCGGTCCTCGCAGAGGTTCACCACGCAGGCGGCTTCGGGAAGCCCCGCGGCGACACCGCGGACCTCGGCCAGGAAGACGTCCAGCGGGATGCGGCCGTGGCCGTCGAACACCACGATGCGCGATCCGGGTCCCTCCGCCAGCGGCAGGCGCAGGCCGGCGCTCGCCCCGGGGGCCGGTGGATCGATCGCTGCCGACATCGTCTTCGTCACTCCCGCCACCCGCGATGCGGGGGTTTGGAACCCGTACTCCGGCGCACTGCGCCGCCCCGGTCGTAGCTTACGCTGGGCAGCCCGGAAGCCCCAAACCGACCCGCCGCCCATGCCCGCTGCCCGTTTCGGTCCCGTCCGCTGCGCCTGGTGGCCCTACCGCCGGGGCGAACACGCCGAAAGCCGCGTGCGCACCTGGCTGGGCGACCTGTGGGCGCTGCCGCCGGCGGCGCTGACGATCGCCCGCGACGACCGCGGCCGCCCGTACCTCAATGCGGGGACCCACCGCGTCGACCTGAACTGGAGCCACAGCGGCGAGCGCCTCATCGCGGCCTGCGCAGACGGCATGCGGCTGGGCGTGGACATCGAATGGCTGCGGCCCCGCCCCAAGGCGCTGGCCACCGCACGTCGCTACTTCGATCCCGGGGAAACCGCGGCGCTGGAGGCGCTGGCCGGCGATCCGGCTGCACTGGACTCCGCGTTCACCCGGCTGTGGTGCGCGAAGGAGGCGGTGCTGAAGGCGCATGGCCACGGGCTGTCGTTCGGACTGGAGAAGCTGCACTTCGTGCTGGATCCCGTCGGCCTGCCGCAACTGGTGGCCTGCGACCCGGCGCTGGGCGCGCCGCGGGACTGGCGGGTCGACGCCTGGTCGCCCGAGCCCGGCTACTGGGCGACGCTGGCGTGGCGGGCGCGACCGGAGGACGGCCACGGCCCCGCTCGCGGATAATCTGCCGCGATGAACGCCCCCGCCCTGCCCACCGCCGCCCGCGACACCCTCGACGCCGGCCTCGCCGCCCTCGGCCTCGACGCCGCGCTGGCCGACCCGCTGGCGCGCTACCTCGCGCTGATGCTGCGCTGGAACGCCGCCTACAACCTCACCGCCATCCGCGATCCACGGGACATGGTGGTCAAGCACCTGCTGGACTCGCTGGCGATGGCGCCGGCGGTGGCCACACTGCCCAGCCTGGCCGACCTCGGCACCGGGCCGGGGCTGCCGGGCATCCCGCTGGCGATCGCCACGCCCGGGCTGCACGTGACGCTGGTGGAATCCAACGGCAAGAAGGCGCGCTTCATGCGCGAGGCCCTGCGCACGCTGGGCCTGGGCAACGCCGAAGTGGCCGAATCGCGCATCGAGGCGCTGGACCGCCCGGGGCAGTTCGCCGCGATCACCGCCCGCGCGCTGGCCACGCTGCCGCAGATCCTGGCCCTCGGCGGGCACCTGATCACCCCCGACGGGGTGCTGCTGGCGATGAAGGGCGCCCGCCCGGACGACGAGATCGCCGCCCTGCCGCCGGGCTGGGCGGCAAGGGACGTGCAGCCGCTGACCGTGCCCGGCCTGGACGCCGAACGGCACCTGGTGACGGTGGCCCGGACCGCCCCCGCGGGCGGTTGACGCCGCGGATCGACCCGGCCTGCCCGGCAGGCCGCGCCGGCAACGGGCATAATCTGCGGTTCGGCCGCGCCTCCCGCCTTCCCGGGACGCGTTCCCGTTCGCCCGCACACGAGAACTCCGGACCCCCCTCATGGCCCGCATCATCGCCATCGCCAACCAGAAAGGCGGGGTCGGCAAGACCACGACCTCGGTGAACCTCGCCGCCGCGCTGGCACAGGCGCCCATGCGCGTGCTGCTCGTGGACCTGGACGCCCAGGGCAACGCCACGATGGGCAGCGGCGTGGACAAGCGCGAACTCGCCGGCTCGACCTGCGACGTGATCCTCGAGGAGATGCACGCGAAGGACGCGATCGTGAAGACCCCGGAAGGGTTCGATCTGCTGCCCGGCAACATCGACCTGACCGCGGCCGAGATCGAGCTGATGGACGAGCCCGGCCGCGAGCAGCGCCTGCGCCGCGCGCTGGACAGCGTGCGCGACCGCTACGACTTCATCCTGGTCGACTGCCCGCCGGCGCTGTCGCTGCTCACGCTCAACGCGCTGACCGCCGCCGATTCGGTGCTGGTGCCGATGCAGTGCGAGTACTACGCGCTGGAAGGCCTCAGCGCGCTGCTGCAGACCATCGACGCGCTGAAGGCGAAGCTCAATCCCGCGCTGGAGATCGAAGGCGTGCTGCGCACCATGTTCGACGTGCGCAACAACCTCGCCAACGCGGTGTCCGCGGATCTCACCGCGCACTTCGGCGACAAGGTGTTCCGCACCATCGTCCCGCGCAACGTGCGCGTGGCCGAAGCGCCCAGCCACGGCCAGAGCATCGTCGCCTACGACAAGGCCTCGCGCGGCGCCATCGCCTACCTCGGCCTCGCCGGCGAAATCATCCGCCACCAGCGCGAACGCGCGCAGCAGGCCGCCGGTGCGCGCGGCACCCTTCCGGAGACCCGCGCATGAGCGCCCCCAAGAAGCGCGGCCTCGGCCGCGGCCTCGAAGCCCTGCTCGGCCCCAAGGCCGCCGCCGAAGCGCCCGCGCTGGAAGCCACGCCGGGCGACACCCTCAAGCTGCTGCCGATCGACGCGCTGACCCCCGGCAAGTACCAGCCGCGGCGCGCGATGGATCCGGCGAAACTCACCGAACTGGCCGAATCGATCCGCGCCCAGGGCGTGATCCAGCCGGTGGTCGTCCGCGAGATCGACAAGGACAAGGGCGGCAAGGTCTACGAGATCATCGCCGGCGAACGCCGCTGGCGTGCCTCGCGCCAGGCCGGCCTGACCGAAGTGCCGGTGGTGATCCGCGAGGTCGACGACCGCACCGTGGTCGCGATGGCGCTGATCGAGAACATCCAGCGCGAAGACCTCAACCCGTTGGAAGAGGCGCAGGCCCTGCAGCGGCTGATCGACGAATTCGACCTCACCCACGCGCAGGCGGCCGAAGCGGTGGGCCGCTCGCGCGCCGCGGTGTCGAACCTGCTGCGCCTGCTGGAACTGCCGCCGGACATCCGCGCGCTGGTCGAGACCCGCGCGATCGAGATGGGCCACGCCCGCGCCCTGCTGTCGCTGACCCCGCAGGCCGCGATCGCGCTGGCCCGCCAGGCCGTCGAGCACGGCTGGTCGGTGCGCGAGGTGGAGCACCGCGTGCAGCAGCTCAGCGCCGGCCAGGTGCCGACCGCGGTGAAGGGCAAGCCGGCGAAGGCCGCGAAGGCCAAGCCGCAGGCCGACCTCGCCGCGCTGGAGCGCGACCTCAGCGAATCGCTGGCGACGAAGGTGGACATCCTCCACGGCCGCGGCGGCAAGGGCCGGCTGGTGATCCACTACACCGACCTCGACACCCTCGACGGGATCCTCGATCGGCTGAAGACCCGCGGCTGAACCTGATCGGGCCGCCGCACGCGGCCGGCATTGGCGGTAACGTGGGCGGCCATCCGCCCACCATGACAGGGATGCTCATGCGCCGTTTCGCCTTGTTCTGCTCGCTCGCCCTCGCGTCGCTGTTGCCGCCGGCCATCGCGCCGGCCCACGCCGCGAAGGGCCCGACCTACACCTACGTCCGCCTCGGCAACGCCGCCGACGTGGCGCCCGTGCCCACCCCGGGCGTGGTGCTGATGGGCGGCGGCACCGATGTCGACGCCGCGTTCCAGTGGCTGTGCCAGCGCGCCGGCAACGGCGATTTCCTGGTGATCCGCGCCACCGGCACCGACGCCTACAACCCCTACGTCCGCGCGCTGTGCCCGAACCTCAATTCGGTCGCGACCCTGATCATCCCCGACCTCGCCAGCGCCAACGATCCGGCGGTCGCGGACCTGCTGTCGCGCGCCGAGGTGGTGTGGATCGCCGGCGGCGACCAGTCGAACTACATCAATTTCTGGACCGGTACGCCGGTGCAGACCACGCTCAACGCGCTCATCGCCAGCGGCACGCCGATCGGCGGCACCAGCGCCGGCCTCAACGTGCTGACCCAGTTCGTCTACACCGCACAAAGCGGCAGCGCGACGTCGACGCAGGCGCTGGCCGATCCGTTCAACCGCGCGCTGAGCTTCGGCCGCGACTTCGCGCGCGTGCCGGTGCTGCAGGGCGTGCTGGGCGACCCGCACTTCGCCGCCCGCGATCGCATGGGCCGCGAACTGGGCTTCCTGTGCCGGATCGCCACCAACGGCTGGAGCGCCGCGCCGCGCGGCATCGCCGTGGACGAGCAGACCGCGCTGCTGGTCGACGCGCAGGGCACGGCGAGCGTGGTCGGCAGCGGCCGCGTCTATTTCCTGCGCGCCCCGGGCCTGCCGGAAGTCTGCAAGGCGAAGACGCCGCTGACCTACCGCAATATCGTGGTCGACCGGATCGCGGCGGGCGACGGCTTCAACCTGACCACCTGGCAGCGCAGCGGCGGCACCGGCTACACGGTGTCGGCGGTGGCCGGCGTGCTGCAGTCGACCCAGACCGGCGGCGCGATCTACTGACCGTCCCGACGCCGTGACCGGGACGCGCCCCGCGGCCCGGTCGGCAGGCCGGGGCGCAGGCGGTATCCTAGGCGGGATGAACGCCGAACCCGTGCTCTCCGTCGTCGTCCCGGTCTTCAACGAACGCGACAACGTCACTCCCCTGATCTCCGAAATCATGGCCGCCCTGCGCGGCCACGCGCTGCTGAAGGGCGGCGCGTTCGAGATCGTCTACGTCGACGACCACTCGCGCGACGACACCCTCGCCGTGCTGCAAGGACTGAAGGCGACGACGCCCGAGCTGCGGGTGCTGCACCACGTCAGCCAGAGCGGGCAGAGCACCGCGGTGCGCACCGGCGTGAAGGCCGCGCGCGGCGCGTGGATCGCCACCCTCGACGGCGACGGCCAGAACGACCCGGCCGACATCCCGAAGCTGCTCGCGAAGCGCGAGGAATCGCCGGCCGACGTGAAGCTGTTCGCCGGCTGGCGCGTGGACCGCAAGGACACCGGCAGCAAGCGCTGGGCATCGAAGTTCGCGAACGCGATCCGCAGCCGCATGCTGCGCGATTCGACGCCCGACACCGGCTGCGGCATCAAGCTGTTCGAGCGCGATGCCTTCCTCGATCTGCCTTACTTCGACCACATGCACCGCTACCTGCCGGCGCTGATGCAGCGCGCGGGCTGGAAGACGATCAGCGTGCCGGTGAACCACCGGCATCGCGCCAGCGGCGTGTCGAAGTACAACAACCTCAACCGCGCGCTGGTCGGCCTGCGCGACCTGCGCGGCGTGGCCTGGCTGATCGTGCGCAGCAAGCGCACCGCGGTCGAGGAGCGCTGAGCGTGCTCGCGGAAGCCGCGTCCGCCGCCCAGGCCGTCGGCGGCGGGGACGTCATGAATTCGCCGATCCCGTGGCTGGCGTGGACCGGCATCCACATGAGCCCGTGGAAGCTGATCGGCATCGTCGGCACGCTGATGTTCGGCGGCCGCTGGCTGGTGCAGTTCGTCGCCAGCAAGCGCGCCGGCAAGCCGGTGATCCCGCGCGTGTTCTGGTACATGAGCATCGTCGGCAGCCTGATGACGCTGAGCTACTTCACGCTGTCGGCGAAGCAGGACGCGGTCGGCGTACTCGGCAACCTGTTCCCGGCGTTTACCGCAAGCTACAGCCTGTACCTCGACATCCGCCACCGCGGCTGGCGCCGCGATCGCAACAGCCACTGATCGTCGCACCACGCGCGGTGCGACGATCCGCAGTCGCTGCTTCGACGAGGCTTACTGCACCGTGCCCTGGCGATCATTGCCGCCCTTGCCGCCGAACAGCTTGCGCACGAACGCGGCGATGCCGATGACGATGAAGAGGATGAATTTCTTCGCCGCCAGCAGCAGCACGCCGAGCTTGGCCAGCAGGCCGGTCTTTGCGGCGATGCCGCCACCGATCAGCGCGGCCAGGCCGTAGCCGGCCAGCTTGTCGGTGCTCGAATCGTAGTCGGCATAGCGCGCGCCCTGGTCGAACTCGGCCATCGGCAGCAACTGCTGCATGCCCGCCTGCACCTGGGACAGCTGCGGCATCCCGGCGACCGCATTGAGACTGAGATAGCCACGACGACCGAGCACGCGGACGTCGTAGTTCAGCGTGTGCTGGCTCTCGCCCTCGAACGCCGCTTCCTTCGCCCAGTACAGTTTCTTGCTGGCGTTGTCGTAACGCGGCGGCACCGCCCAGCCGATCATGTGCACGGCGCCGTAGCCCGCTTTCCGGCGCTCCGCGTTGCCGTCCTCGGTCTCCTGCCTGATCTGCTGGAGCAGTGCATCGTAGTCGGTCTTGGCCGCATCTTCGTCGGATACGTAGCCATCGTCGGCATATGTCACCACCACGGCCCAGCCGTCGTCGTCGGTCAACGACGTCGATGCAGGCACCACCATGCCGAGGATCGTGTCGTCCGGCGGGTTGCCCCACAACTGTTCCAGCACCTTGCGGCTGTCTTCCTTGCCGAGATAGCGGAACTGCGAACCGAGGCGGAAGTGCGCCTGCGCCTCGGGCAGGCCGACGTCACCGGTCAGGAAATGCAGCCCGTCGACCAGTGCCTTCGCCTGCGTGGCCCCTTCGGCTTCGGAGGGTTGCGGCGCCTCGGCGTGGACCGCGAAGGCGGCGGCCGCCGTCACCAAGGCCGCGAGCAGCGCGGTCCGGCTCCATCGTTTGAACATGAGGTATCCCCGTCGAATCGGGCGCCCCCGCGCCCGGAAGCGGCAGTGTGCCCGGCATCCCACGGGATGCCAATCCGGGCGGCGACAATGCGACTGACCTGAGACGAATCATGTAGCCGCCCGGGAGGTGAGTTCTCTACCCTCGACAGACCAAGGAGAACTCATGAAG